>CALCRE010000132.1 GCA_937894465.1 uncultured Clostridia bacterium | reverse complement strand
AGTTCCATAACTTTTGAATCCAATACGAAAACCTCCTGTACTGATATTGTTTTGATCAATATTATCAGGTATGGGAGGGGTAAAAAAGACGCTTTTTATTTGCCGCTTACGAGCAATTCGCCTATTGTCTTGTCCATTAAGGATCACCCCCGCATACGCGGGGTAGTCATTTCGAAAACTCGAAACGCTTATCACTAGCTGATTTGCAAGGGTGGGCTTAATGTTCCACCCCCAAAATAATTTCATTTTCCTTCATAATTTTACCAAAAACACTTGACTTTTTTAAATCGCCCCAATAATCGGCCATGGATGGACCTTTTGTCCATACTAACGATTTTTGAGGTGTTAAATCATGTTAGGTTATTGGCGTACTCATTCGGAATACCAAAGCTATCTAGTAAAAAATATCTTACCTTTCTACAAGCAGAATCCCAATAGCGTGATGCAATATCAAGATGCATTATCCAAACTCTACATCCTTGATTTGGATCCGCTAAACCCGATTCTGGCTGAATATTACTCAAACACAGGCGCTCCTGCCAGAGATCAACCCGAACTCATTCGTTCGTTTATTTTAATGTCCGAATGCAAAGAGCACAGCATAACAAATTGGGTCAAAACGCTTTCGCATAACGAAATTCTCTGTACTATGATCGGTCTTTCGCTGTCTGATATTCACAATGTCGGCTCATATTACGATCTGATCAATCGTATGTGGCTTGCGGATTCCGAAATGGAACGCCATTACGAGAAGTCCCTTCACAATTTCAGGCGTAAACCCAAAAAGAAATTAGGTAAAAATCAAAAACAACCACCGCGACATCCTGAAATTGTAAACAAGCTTGTTGCCCTTGCGCTTCAAGGAAAGACCTTCGAATCCCGTCCCGAATTGTTGATGCAACGCTTTTTCGCTGCGATAGGTGTAGAACCGGCAGCAGAAGAGGGACTTTATGGAGATACGGGGAATTTGCGCATCTCAGGTGACGGAACTTGTGTGAACTCCGGTGGAAGCAGTTACGGAAACAAGAAATGCGAATGTGTTAAAAAGGGGATCTATAACTGCGATTGTCCCCGGAAGTATTCCGATCCACATGCACGATGGGGTTGGGACAGCTATCACGAACAATGGTTTTACGGCTATACAGAGTACATTCTTTCAGTCTATAACGATAAAATGAAATGCGACCTTCCTCTGTATTTACGCATGGTACAGGCACCTCGACATGACAGTGTCACTGCCGTCATCTCTCTTACAGAAGCGAGAAAACTGTATTCGGACTTCAAGTTCGACAGCTTTTGCGGTGATTGCGCTCATGACAATTACCCCACTTACGAATTGTTACACGAATGGAGCATGAAAGCATTTATACCTTTGAATGAAAAAAACAAAGGTCATTTCACTTATCCGCCTCATGTCGCAGTGAACGCCGACGGAGTTCCTATTTGCATGGACGGTCATACCATGGTCAATTGGGGCTTCAATAAGAATCGATGCAGAATAAAATATCGGTGTCCATTGGCAACGGGTAAAATCGACTCATGCAGCTGCAAACAGGATTGCTCACCGTCCGCTTATGGTAGATGCATCTACATAAAGCCGACCTGGGATCTTCGTCTGTTTACAGTGATCCCCAGAAAAAGTGATGAGTGGGTTAAACAAATGAAAAGCCGTACCACTTCGGAACGAGTCAACAAACGCATCCTAAACGATTATGGACTTGAAAATTCACATACCAGAGGAAAGAAACGCCTCTTTTGGTGGAGCCTTATTCATTCCATCAATGTGCTTCTGGATGCCAGACTTAAGGCTTCCGGTTTTAACTTTATTTCCATGATAGAGGAAACGATGTGTAAAGCGGCTTAGAAATACATTGCTCAGACAACAGGGTCGTTCAAGCCCTATTCTCACATAGGGTTAGCTTTGCTATTCTCTTTTCTAGGTACGAGCGTATAAAATCGCTTATTGTTTCTTAATTTCCTTTGTTTTTGGCTATATGACCAACTTAATGATCATTTTTTTATTCCATTATTTTACTGGTAGCGAGTTTTCGAATTCACTCGCGGGGAACACGATGTTTGGTCATATCCTTGTTATAACCTTTTGGGATCACCCCCGCATACGCGGGGAACACTAGTATTGAGCGCTACTACTCAAGCGACAGTGAGGATCACCCCCGCATACGCGGGGAACACAGGAATTTGAAAAGGAAATTGAAACGGAATTAAGGATCACCCCCGCATACGCGGGGAACACTAAGTGTAAACATACAAGTAAACGGCTATTAAAGGATCACCCCCGCATACGCGGGGAACACAGTAATGGAATGGCAGAAACGAGGAGCAATACAGGATCACCCCCGCATACGCGGGGAACACCGATTTGTTAAAATTAAGAATATGATCTTTATAGGATCACCCCCGCATACGCGGGGAACACCATATTTTACTTTGCCGTTTTCATGTTGGTATAGGATCACCCCCGCATACGCGGGGAACACGGTTTGCGATAATGTGGGGGTTTAGGTTCATAAGGATCACCCCCGCACACGCGGGGAACACCACCTTTTTTACTTTCGTTGATCCCCTCTATAAGGATCACCCCCGCATACGCGGGGAACACAATGACCATAGAGCAAGACAGGAGGTGCGAAGAGGATCACCCCCGCATACGCGGGGAACACACGTTTTACCGGATCCAGTCCTCCCGATTACCGGGATCACCCCCGCATACGCGGGGAACACTTTCCTGCCTTGTCTTGCAGTAATACGGTTTTAGGATCACCCCCGCATACGCGGGGAACACTTAAATTTCCTCGTTGATCCTCACTGATTTTAAGGATCACCCCCGCATACGCGGGGAACACGTTCTGATTTATTATTTTCCCATTTTGCAACCGGGATCACCCCCGCATACGCGGGGAACACACTAAGAAAACTCGCTTGCATGGCGAGTTTCATTTTTAAGAGTTGTCTAAATTAATGAGTTTCTCATAGATTTGATAGGTGAGTTCGCAATCATCAATGCTTCGATGTGTTTTTGTAATCGCAATTCCAAAATGATTTGCTAACGTATACAACTTAAAATTCTCAATCTGCCTAATTTTCCTTCGGGCAAGAGTCAGTGTGTCGATGCTTCTATCGCTGATATATGGAATATTGTGATCGTTGCATGCTTTGCGAAGAAAACAATTGTCGAAATCGGCATTATGAGATACCATGGGTAAATCACGTAAAAATGTAATAAATTTATTTAAGACAGTTTCAATATCAAGACCTTCTCTATGTAATAAATCGTTTGAAATGCCTGTCAACTCTTCTATTTGTGTTGAAATAGCATCCTCAAGTCGAACAAGTAAAGAAAATCGTTCTACAATGCAATGATCTTCAACAAGAATTGCTCCTATCTCAATTATTTTATGTTCTTCCGGATTAAGTCCACTTGTTTCAACATCCACTACTACATACGTACTAGGATATTTAGAACTTTGTTTATTCGCAACTTGTTTTGCTATCTGTCTTTTGCTTGCTTTACTATAGCCTAAACGAAGCTCACCTAGTTGCTTGACTCGAGAAGGGCTAGGCCGTAGCATCAATTTTATACCATCAAAATCAATAGGTTCCCATGTGTTATTATGAACACGGAAATCCAATCGCTGCTCATTATTAGTATTGAATACCATTGTTACTTTACCATTCTTAGCCGATTTTTTGATATGTTCCCATAGTTGATCTCGAACTCGTGCACTTACTTGCCCGACAAATACTCCTGCGCTTATTTCCATCAACCATTTTGTAAGATCACCACGCAGACTGACAGGGCAATCCGTCATAGATATGACTATCATGTCTCTTCCTCAACTAATGTACCGTAACCTTCAATAAAATCTATGATCTCGGATTCCATATCATCCAACTCTTTTCCATAAGAAACTGCATTTTTCACAAAACCATTCTTTTCATCCCATAGTCTTATAATATTAGTTTCAATTTCCGGAACATCCAAAGATGAACCATCTTCAGAAAATCCTAGAATCAGCTCACGAATATCCTTTACCATGCGTTCTAAAATCCTACCATCAGATATAGCATCACGAACAGCACGTCTAGTCACCGCGCCAATATCTTCCGGTTGTTGTGCTGCAACCTTAAATGCTATAGGTATGGTTATCTCTGCCTTATAGAGATCAGCAATATCATAAACAAATGATCTCTCATGTCCTGCATGGACGAAACCAAGACCTGGGGAACACCCCAATGCAACAATAACACTATGCGCTACACCATAAAGGCAAGCATGTGCGGAAGACAGAGACATGTTAACAGGATCACTTGCTGTAAAATTATTTGGGTCGTACTCTCGCTTGTTCCATGGAACTCCTGTTTTATTAGACGCTTCACGATAAACAGCACGAATCCTAGATCCTTCTCTTCCTCGTAATTGTTGCATGCTCATCTTAGAGACATCTTCACCTTCAAAACGCATGGAATACATACGACGAGCAACAGCCAAACGGCTACGAGTATTCGAAACCAGTTCTGCTTGTTGTATCAACAAGCGTGCTGAATGCGTCAAAGGTCGCCCATGAGCATAATAACGCACTCCATGTTCACCGATCCATAATACACTGGCACCTGTATCACCAATGAGCTCCATGGCACGGTGCGTGATATTAGTGCCTGGCCCGAGCATGATGACACAAAGTGCTGCAGCGGGGACATACACCGTACCACGAATATCTGTTACTGTAATAGCATTGTCCTGACGATTAACCAAACAACGTTCTAGATACAAGAAGGAGATTCGCTCTTTTATAATAGGTAAAGCTTGAATATTAGGCTTTGCTTTCCCGCTGCTACCGCTCATGCCAACACCTTACCTATCGTCAGTAAACCGCATCCGTATGCCTTTGCTCGACCTACGCCATTAGTTAATGTACTTCGAAGCAATGCTGCATCTGTAACCTCCAAGATACCTTCATACGTAACTATACTCAATGTTATAAAAACATTATTACGTTTAAACCTCTTTATGTCTCGTTGGACAACGCGAAATGAATCAATATTTAACTTAAATCCATATCTTTCTCCACGATCTAGCAACCATTTGCTTTGCTGCTCTACTGTAACATGAGCATATATCTTACCTCTTTGCTTTTCTTCTTGTTTCTGCGTATCATCATTCTTTATTACGCAATGCACCGGATTTGCTCGTAACCGAAACTGCCATGTTTGACCTTCTTTTATCTGCCCCAGTAAAGTAGTATAATCTTTGGCTTCCCACTTTTGCTCAGCACCAGGCCAGCCAAACTGGTCTATTATATGTAAAAAATCAGGTTTTTTAGCACTAAGAACAAGCAAATAAATATTATTGTTTAACCGATCTATGCGCCAAAGATTTCGGTTTGTTTTTTCATAACTGGGAGGAAAGCTACTTTCCACAGCCGCATGTAGTTTCTGAGGCGAAGCCAATGCTGCCATGGTATCTTTTCTGTTTGTGTTTAACGCAATTCTAGACAAATACATTTCAATCAGTCCTCCAATTCTGCCATTGCATCACACTCTGTTGGCTCCTCTGCAACACTTTGAGGAGTCGATATGTACAGTGCATTGGCTTGATCCGACACGTAACGAAAACCATAGCGACGATTGCGTTGATCAAAAGAAATCGGCAAATCTTTTTTTAAAAATGTACCTTGTTCGCTAGATTTTGCATCGCGAACAATCGTCAACTTAGCTTGATATGACTTTTTCCTTTGATACCACTCACTAGCTTGCCATTGTTCTTCCTCAAGAGCTTGTTGAAGTGTCCGTTCTCGTATACCTAAAATCACCCGACCGGTAGGAGAGCAGGATCGTCTTCCTAGATACAAGGGAAAAACAGGATTTTGTATCGCCTCCATAATCTTAATCAGGAGACTTTCCTCTCCTTCCAAACCGACTAGAAAAACTGCATCTGCTAAATAATAACGCACAGTGACAAAGGAGGTCTTGTCCTTAAGTTTCTTTGCTGTATGATAATCTCGCAGCAACACCCCGGGTTGATCAACTCGTACTGCAAAGTTTAAATCTTTCAATTTTGCAAGCCACTTGGAGCTTTCTTCACTGTCTGTTCGACTACAACCGAGTGCTGCAGCAATCAAGCCGATTACACCACTTTTGGTCGGTTCTCTTGCAGTATCACGAGTGTCAAATTTGCTTGCTTCACCCCAAGATTGCATAGGTGCTGCTAAACGTAGTAATAGTGTACTCATGCTCAAACCTCGTTTTCTAGCAAGAGACTGTACACTACTTGTTCTGTATTGACTAAAAGATCTGACAGTTCGACCGCTTCACCCAATCTTTCCAGTTCGTTGTCCATAGATATTACAAAAGAATATTTAGGTGCAGCAAAGTACTGATCATAAACATATTTCGCATACTTAGCCAATGCTACTGCAGACTTACCCTGATAACCACCTTCCTTAACCTTAACCGGTGTTTCAAAAGCACCTACCAAGTTTATAGGCTGATCTTGGCGAATAGCCACCATTACTGCATAGGGCGGAGTGCTATTGGCAAATGTATTCTTCTTACCGTTCGGCATAGAACATATAAAAGCTCTCAAAAATTCCTTGATTGCTTTCGAAGCGATCACTACATCTCCAAGGTTCTTTTTTAAATCATGAGCAGCGACAGTCGCATAGCGATACAGAGTGGATGAATTAAATTCGATTGTACCGATCATACCTGCACCTGCCTGATCTTCTGCTGAACGATCATCCATGGCAGTAAAGTAGTCGTATTCATTTTCTACCTTATGTGTAGAAATCGCATGAGCCACCTGAGCAGATGCATCTGCGTTCAATGCAGGATCCTCAGCTACCATACGTCCAAATAGTGCTATATCAACACCCATCCCTTCATTCAGCGCTCCTTGTACTTCTTTTTTACTTGGAAGAGTATCCAAGATGGCCATGTGTGCTAAAGCCTCTGCTTGTTTGTTGCTCATAAAAAAGAGAGCTTTTGCCTCTTTGTCTTTAGTACTGACCCCAGCTTGGTTAATGATTTTTTCAGCTAATGCCATAGCTTCTTCCCAATCAAATTCACGTAAAAGACAAATCTGTTCTGCGACCTTCTCAACGATTTTTTTGGTTCTTTCACCCAGTTCACTTTCATCAAAATAATTCGAAAACATATCTCTCATAGCATGCTTCCAAGATTGGGATGATACTCTTGCACGACGAACGCCTCCATATACAGCTGTCTTTGGGCTACCGGTATCATCTCGGTTGACACAACTAGGTGGCAGAGATTGGATAACATGAATATCAACAAAAACCCGGTTATTAATTTTACTCATTATGTACTCCTCCATTTTCTTTATGATCACTCCTCTGTGCTATGCGATAATAGTCCTCGCCCCAACGCAGTCGGATTTGATTTCTCACTTCATCGAATTGGTACCAATAACAGTCTTCTGCTAAACGCGGATAATCTAAAGTAATATCCTCTGCTTTGAGCAATTGAATTATACTTCGCGCATGGTATGCAAACTCAGTAAATTCATTCGCTGTTACCACTGCATCAAAGCGGCGTTTTATAGCGAGCTCTCGATCCTCATCACCTTTCTTTACCAAGCATCCGACAGCAGCCCCTAAAGAATTACCCGGCTTTTTAGTCTCCGCATTACCGTTACTACTCATTGGATGGTCTTTACCTTGCTGGTGTAGTGCAAATAACGTCAATGCAGTATAAATAGCCCAAACAGGTTTACTGATCTCATCACCTTTACCATAGAAATCTTCAGGATTATTACTGAGCACTATTTCTAATAGCTCCGGTAGTTCTCCCGGTTGCTTTCCGATTCCTCTTCTTAGTTTTGCTAACATAGCACGGCTCCACGGATCTTCCATTAATAGTCGTCCGATCTTCTCCTCTGTTAATTTCCTTATCCGGTATGACAGATTCCAGTTTTCCTCCATGTTAACCTCCTTTCTCTAATGTTCGTATCACATTGGAACGAAACTTCAACAAAGCGCTTGGTGCAGTATAGAGTCTTTTGTTGACCACACGACCGGTTATACCCTTTTCTCCCGACCGATGTACCATCTCTTCTCCAAGTTGCATAAGAATCTGTTTTACTGTTTCTATCCAAACAAGCTCTACCTTATCCGGATCTGACTGCGTCGGATTAATATCAGCCAGCCATTTTCGGAACGGTAAATCCATTTGAAAATATGCTTCAGCCTTTGCAGCATTACCGCTTCCTTCCCCGGCTTTATGTTGTTGACTATCACTGTCTCCACAAGCCCTCGCTAAATCAGACGCAAGTAAAGAAAGCTGTTTGATACAGTTCTCCGTTAATTGTAGAATATTAGTAATTCTAATGACCCAATCGGTACCAAGTTGTGTGAGGACTTCTGTATGTATAGAAAGCATATCAGCAGTCATTGCCTCAATCTTTGCATCCATTGCTCCATAATGGAATCCCATTGCGCACAATTGAATCATCTCATCAAGAATCAAATCTCGTTCTTTTAATAAAGCAAGCCACTGGATAACCCCAGGACTATGATTATTTATATCAGTACTATTACTAGCTTGTGGTAAGATTGCATCAAGATCACGCCACATGCCGCGCTCTTTTTGATGCTTGTTAGGTATAAAATGCCCCTTACTATCACCTTGAGTACTTAAATGCCATCCTGACATCTGTTCGATAAGCATGTCATTTTTATCGAATATGTCACCGTAAGAATATAAAACCCCCTTAACTGTATTAGAATTTTCATCCTCAAATAAGCGCACACGACGTGATTGCCATGTCAGAAGATCACAATACCCTGCTGGAATACGTTCAACCTTGCCGGGCATAGGTGGATTATTATCTTCCCATGATGGAGAGCCGTAAGGCAAGAGATTTCCATCCGACTTAAGCATGACAAAATTCAACATCAAAGTATAGAATAATGTCTGAGATGCAGGATATACAACACCAATTTTCCCTAACCATCCTGTACCACCACCATCTTTGTTACCATTAACAACAGCTGCTTTTTTACCTGCATAATCCCAAGCTTGCAAAGATATCAGCCAGCGTGTTGCTTCTGAAAAAGATAACATCTCTGCTTCATTACCACTTTTCATACTTAGAAAACGACGTTCAACTCTACTCGGTACATCTGAAATTATTTGAGCAATTGTATTATACTTACCTTTCGCCTCATGTAACCCTGCAACTTGATAAAATGGTCGTTCAGGATGAAAAAGGTAAAATCGTTCCTCATATAAAGATAAGCGATCCTTTATCGGCTCAATTGGAAGTTTTTTTAATTTCCATAAGCTTTGCCATCTCTCCAAAGCTTGTGCGGCATTCGTAATTTTTCCTCGATTTCCTTCCACATCAACTCTTGTGAACGTCGCATAAAGCACTGCCAATAATAGTCTCAATATAGCGACATCCTGAGTTGGTAGCTCTCCGGAAATACAATGAAGCTCGTGTGCATGTTCTAGTACTGATAGTAGGGATTCTTCCTTTGTTTCACCTTCTTGAGTTAACACCAAAATCCATGGTTCGTGCAATAGATTAAATTCCTTTTCCTGCATTCACATCCCCTTCTTCAATTTTATTTGATAATAATCCATAAAGCTGATCATAATGCAAACGATATCCGCAAAGGTCTGCACTATTTTTATCATCTAGCACCAAGAATAGCTCACCTTTGAGCCAACTGGATTGCTGCCAAGCTCGTAATTCATGTAACGAAATCATTTCCAGTTCTTTAATTGTCTTATCTATATCCCAACACAATTCGTGAGGAAGTTGTATGCTGCATTCTGCAATCGCTTTCGCAAGCTCCGGTTCCGGCGGAATATCCGAAGTAATTTTAATATTCCTAAATTCGGTACCCCAAGGTATCTTATAGAACCCTATACTACAGCGTTGTATAACTAAAACCTCGATCGAATCATATGTATCCCTTACAGTTGCTTCACCTCTCTTCCCGGAGGGATCTTCTGTTATACTAGAATCTAACCATCCTACTAAATCACCTAAACCTTTGTACGGATCCGAAATTTGAAAGTCCATTGCTTTAGTTTGTTTTTTAGCTATTTGCCTTTCATGCAGACTTTTCGCTTCTTCATATTCATCACATAACTCTTGTGGCATTGTCAGTTCATCTGAACAGTATGTCTCTTGAACAAGCAATGGAATATCATCAGGTATGTTTATTTGAGAAGGTAGCAAGGCTCGTGTTTTCATCAATAGATATTTTCCGTAGATTAATTCAGTACCACGATCAAATCCGGATTCACTCATACCTAAAATGTAGCAAGCAGGATTTTGTAACTTGTCCGGTCTGTTCCTATTATGTCTATGTAATCTTCCAATGCGTTGAATCAGTAAGTCCATAGGACAGATATCGGAAATTAACACATCAAAATCCAAGTCACAACTTTGTTCAAATATTTGTGTTCCGACAACGATACAGCGATAAGGGCGTTTGCCATTAGCACCTAGTCTTGCAAACAACTCTTTTTCCTTTTTTGCACGTTCGGCAGCAATGAATCGAGAATGAAGCAGATAAACACATTCATCACTAAAATGCTCTTTTAATACAAATGCAATCTGTTGAGCCTTTTTTACGGTATTTACGATTATTCCAGCACAACCACCATCAGATAAAAGACTTTCTAAAATCATTATTATTTGTTCATCAGACGATAAAACATTCAGTGTTACACTAATAGAACGTCGTTTTCCAAGAACCTTTTCTTGGATAACTTTATAACCATCTGTCAATGTAATGATTGGATAATCAAGAGTTGTAGCCCATGAAGGCAACGACTTGATTTTATGATTTTCATTATCAAACAGAGGGTCATACTCTTGCTCAATCATAACTTCTTGGTTCAAATAAGATTCGATCAGCTTCTTTCGTTTGTCACCGGGTAATGTTGCGGAAAGAACAATCACAGGAACATTGTATGCACCTAACCAATTTAAAACCTTGTACAGATACTGGCTCATATATGCATCATAAGCATGACATTCGTCAAGAATCACTACTTTGTTAACAAGTCCCAGATGACGTAATGCCAGATGCTTTTGTTTCAGACTACCCATTAGGACTTGATCTATAGTACCTATTACAAAGTCCGCCAAGATACCTTTTTTCCGCCCGGAAAACCATTCATGAACAATGATAGCATCATCACCAGTGTCTTCACTTTCTTCACCACCTACCCAAAACCCACCTTGTTCTTTAGTCGCATCAACTATAGAATTATATAACTCGTTTAAGTTCGCCTTCCCGTGCGCTAGCTGTACTGAATGGTAGACACCATCACCCAACTTTTCTATCCAATTACAAACTCGTAAAAACAGACCATTAGCACTGGCTTGAGTCGGTAATGCAAAAAATATACCACTAC
>CALCRE010000131.1 GCA_937894465.1 uncultured Clostridia bacterium | reverse complement strand
TTTTGGCTCATTGCCTTGATATAAGCTATCCATAAACTCGTATAAAGCATCAACACTTTTAATGGTATTTATATCGACACCAGCTTCAAGCAAATCATTTTTTACCATTAAAGCCAATCCAGATATATTAGGCATCCCCGCATAAATCGCATAGACCTTGCTGTCAATGACGAAATTATCATTGATTTGCGGATACCTTTCAAAATTTAAGATTGCTTCCGGGCAGAAGCATATAATCATTCAATTAAAAATGACTTGAAGATATCAATAAATTCTTGCATGTCGCTACACCATATCAATTTTATAAATTCTTCTACTGGTAAATCGTTTTTTATTTTCTTATACAATTCAAATTTTTTCAAGCCAATACCGTATTCACTTAAAGAGCGAATTGCACTGAATAAAGCCGGATCCAAGCCTTCCGGCCTTCCACCGATATATAACAATGACTCAAGATACTTTTGATAAGAAAAAGGAGTATTCGCCTTATTATTTATCCGAATTGAATAATTGTCATTGTCTTCATATGCAAACTGCCTTTCCAAATCCGGGTTATAAAAGACAGATGAACGCCAGTTGTACCCGATCACCACATCCGGTGTGAACTCAACCTTTTCACCTGCAAGAATATAGTTCGTATCCTTTTGACCATATCTGAGCAAATCATATACCTCTTGATGCGTATTTATGAGATTAATAAATTGAAGCGCTTCTTTTACCTTGCCGTGATCTGTTACACCGTAGGGAGCGATTCGATAGGACATATAGAAAGATTCATCCGCATTCAAAGTATGTAAAACATATCTTTCATCAAATTGTTTATACCCTAAGATGCAACTAGCTACCATGTTAAGGTATTTGGACGGATATATGGGATACCTGTTTTCGAGAACGGCATCAAGTGAGTTAACCGGAGGAAGATTATTTGTATCGACTGGAAATTCCCTGACATATCCGTCTTGGTACATGTTTTGATACATCAAATATGCCTCAATAAATTCAGGTGTATTTTCCATTGGAACAATCTCTTTACTTTTCGGGTCATAAAAAATACCAAATTCAACATAGAAATACCCATAGCATTTCAAATATAACCTTATAAACGAGTCAATATCGCAATAAAACACATTGTCGCCCTTCACCAATCCTTTTCCGATACACTCGGTATAAACTTCCAAAAACTCTGAGAAGTCATTTATTTCAGTCAAACCGATCTTATCTTGTAGTGTACGATCGATAATGATGGCATATAAATTGCTCCTCGCGGATGAAATATAACCGGGAGCCACATAGAGTTTATTGTCAACAACATAAGAATCCATAATTTCAGGATGCATATCCAATAACTTTTGACTTGCCGGATAATACATTGATAACAGATCGGTGCAATCCGCCAATTTGTATTGTGAAACAATATCCATCGTTATGTGATCCGGTGCCGGTAAAAAATCAAACACATCCACTTGATCACCTGAATTAATCCGTTGTGATAACAATTTCAGATAATCAACAGGCATATCAAAATCGAACTTCACACTAAAACCTAACACATTTTCGGTTATTAGTGATATTTCATTAAAAATCCCATTGAAATCCATATCTCTATTGGAATGTGTATTCACTCCATAATAATAGAGAATGCTATTCGTACTGTTTTGCTCTTCGTACCGTGAATCGATTTGACCGGTTGTTCCGGATTTTAATCCGTTATCCGCCTGTGTGCTGCAGGCACTAAAAATCATAATGATGATAAATAAGTATAACCATATAAATTTTATTTTCATTTAACACCTCGACTTGCTCTACCTAAATGAATTTATTAATGATTTAATGGCTTCCAAATATTCTTCATTGTACGATTCTTCAAGAAGCTCTCTGCATTGCTCAACATTTTCTATCGTTATATCTTCATCGAATATTTGAGACAATTTGAACCTCCTCTTTATATCCTCAAAATTGTTTTCAAGTGAATATTGTTTCCGGTAATCTGACCTGAGTTTATTACTTTCTTCATGGAAATAATTCAAAAGATCCGAATTGGAAATAAGTCGTTCGGTAAGATCGTTCAATTCATAATTTTCATATAATCGGTTCTTAACAAACAGGATGTGGTTAACATCGTTACTCAGTCTGTCGGAAGAAAGGGCAAAGAAACTTCCAGCTCCTATATTTAAGAGTTTAACAGGAGTTACTGTATTATCGTGGTATAGAAAGTTTTTTTCATGGTCAAACTTATAATTGACATTTTCAATGCCGTAACCGATCAATTTACGCGCTTGGGGATTCGAGTGTAGCCAATCTATGTATTGCACTGCTTTTTGCTTTTCTTCACATGATTCGCTTACAACAAGGTAAGGAAATTGCAACTGTGTGCCTTGAAAGCTCTTTTTGTGGTTATATAAATAATAAAATTCATATTCATCTAATATAGCATCCAAATCAAAATCCGGGAAAAATGAGTAAAAACCGGTTATAGAAGGGCTAAGATAAACATCCGGTTTTGTATCCATAACGCTCTCCGGAATCACATAGGTTTTTATATTGTATTGGTTTAAATCATTTTTCATCAGTGTCACTTGATCAAGCAGATCCGTTTGCTCCATTCTGAACACGTTGCATTCTTCATCCCCTTTCTTAGCCAGATAAATGTATGGTGAATCGCTGTATATGCTGTAATAACCATCTTTATCAACCAAAGCTTGCATGACAATCGTAGAATGCACATAGATATTTGCTGTTTTTTCCGTGACATTTGAAATATAATTGCAAACGTCCAAAGCTTCGTACACATCAGCGGGAGGATTGATATAGTGCTCCCGGGAATAGATTTTTTTAACCATCAGAACCGGACAGTTAAAAATCCAATCTTCGGGCAAGGCAATACCGGATAAACGTCCGTTTATCTTAGCCATCTCGTAAAATGCGGGATACTGTTCGTAGAAGGCGCTTATGTAAGGTGTTTGTTCGTTTAGATAGTCCGAAAGATCCGCTGCAATATTCTGTGAGGCATAATGAAACAGATCATCTCGATCCCTTGCACTATAGTAATACCCATACAATGAATATGTAATAAATATGTCAGGTGTGGACGAACCGCTCTGTAACATCATTTTCAATTGCTGCTCATATGAAAGTGAGATATTGTCCGTAAAGATATAATCTACATACACGCCAATGGTGCTTGTGCTCAATGCATTTAATTCGTCAATAATCTTTTTTGTCATTTCCGTGTTCCTATCTTTCGCATAGCTGAGAAAAAAAGACAAATGTATATAAGGATCCTGTTCAGGTCTTAGCATGTCTCCTGTCGTGCTTTCCGTTAAATCATAGTCATCTACCTGAAAATCCGCACTACACCCACAAAGTAGACAGCAACAAAGTATTATAATCAGTATAAATCTAAAAAATTCCACTTATTTGTACCTCCCCTTAGTATATCATGATCGCTTATGCACCTAGAAGCTCTTAGTATTAAACTAAATTTCCCTATTCCTATGAAAACCAAGTAACTTATATTAGAATATTATGGTTCATCCAATCATTTTAGTTGTCTTGTTTTGAATTTCATTGTAAAGTCTTATTTTTATATTATACTAATTTATTTGTTGATTCCCTCCATAACCATAATTATACATTGTAAAATTTTATTATCAATACTTTTTTATGATATTGAACAAACTAAATACATGCACATGTTTCAATATCCGTCTCATCCGTAACTCCAAACACCAAATCCCCGTCGACCCTACCGCCACCTTATTCATTATAACCATCCGCAGCTTTTCAAGTAATGAATACTGTATCTGCATGGTATGAGGAGAATTAAATAAACATCCGAAATCACAAAATAAAATAACCAATGAAAGTTGCTCATTAGCTGTTAAATAATCGAGATTGAATCTTGAATGCTCATTTTTGCGAGTAACAGAATCTAAGGGAAAGCATAACACTAGACGGGAGTTGTACGAGGGGATAAATTTTGGTAGGGCTTTTAGGTGTGCCGTAGGATTAGTTTAAATAATAAATATCGGGTAGGAGGCTAACCATTAATAGATTAGCCGACCTCCCACACCGCACGTACGTACCGTTCGGTATACGGCGGTTCTCTAGTTTACACTTACTTTCAGATAA
>CALCRE010000130.1 GCA_937894465.1 uncultured Clostridia bacterium | reverse complement strand
ATGAAAAAACTTTTCCTTACCATCCTCACCATCAATGTATCCGTGTTTTTTTTCATAAATATACTTCTTAATTCTACCTTTCATGTAATATCACTCCTTGCATAACACCTGTATACTATTTCGACTCACACTGTACCTTCATATAAAATTATATCATAAAACCAACTTTTATTAACAATTTGTAAATATTTATAAAGACACCCTCCAGCTTATTTAACATCAGACTTCCTGATCACAGGTGAGGTAAAATACCTTCACCCACTATGTGAACATGGATAATACCCATGACTTGTCCTTCCTTTTTTCGAAATGTCATTCTGTCGCCATAATAATCCGAACTAAATAACGACTCTATGAAGTTTTGTTTATTTAAGTGTATGACACGGAAGAATCAGAATATCATACTTTATTATATCATCGGTTGTTTCCACTTTGGCACCAATCATCTTGTTTAATTCCGATGTGGAATATTTCATTTCTATCGCCTCTCTCATCAAGTCTTATAACTGCAATCCCTTGTATCTATTCCATTAAATTAATTATATCTTGTGGTGGCATCATTACAGAAACACACTCCAATTGGTGCTTACAAAAACAATAAGCGAAATAATCTGCAACGCATAAATAGGGAGTAAAACCAACGATGCTCCCCAAACGATGTAATGGTCGTAAATGTGGCCTATGGGTGGACCGCCGGTGCATTTGATTTCCTTGATGAGCGGTATCATCTTTTGACCACCATGATGATTGTTATCAATGATTTTTCTGAATGTCCAATACATGCTAAGTATCGTAAATTCCGCAAAATAATTTTAGGTGCATAAGATAATTTGTATTGCAAAAGTTGTAAACCCGCTTAGAAAGCGGTTTTTTATTTGTTTTACCCCTTGCAATTTTCCCAAAATACACCTATAATATAGATAGTATTATAGGTGTATTTTGGAGGTCAGAATGCATATTTGTGAACTTCCTAAAAAAATAACACTCAAAGAACTTTTCAATAAAAAAAGTCCCGAAAACCTCTGAAATCAAAGGATTTGCTCTTGATTTTAGAGGTTTTATTTGGTAAAATGATGAGTAGATATAACTACTCATTCGGAGGGCCATATGTACTTGGATTTTAAGGTAGAAATACCAAAAGCAAAGGGTAAGATATATGAAAATACGATTAAAGGTGTCGTATATATTAACTATGAGTACGACAGGATCTACAAACCGGAAAAGAAATATAACATCCCTAAACGAACAACCATTGGAAAACGCTGTGAAGATAATCCCGAAATGATGTATCCGAATCTGAATTATCTGAAGTTTTTCCCTGATGCCAAATTACCTAATGAACTTAAAAAAACCGGTCGTAGCAGCTGCCTGAATATTGGTGCATTCCTCATCATTCGTAAAGTCATTGAGGAGTATAAACTGGACGATATGATAAACCGGATCATAGGTAGGAACAGTGGGCTTTTTTTGGATCTTATGGCTTATTCGATCATCACAGAGAATAATGCCGGGCAGTATTATCCGGATTATGCCTACAACCACCCTCTTTTTACAGAAAACATGAAGGTATATAGCGATTCGAAAGTGTCTGATTTTCTAAATCATATCACGATAGATCAAAGCGTTACCTTTCTTAACGAATGGAACGAAGCGAGGAACCACAGAGAACGCATTTACATTTCATATGATTCGACTAACAAGAGTTGTCAAGCCGGGGATATTGATATAGCAGAACCGGGTTACTCTAAAGACGGTCAAGATAAACCGATCTTTAATTATTCTATTGCATATGACCTCAATAACCGCGAACCATTGTTTTATGAAGAATATTCGGGAAGTATTGTGGATGTATCACAACTGCAATATATGCTGGAGAAGGCTATAGGGTACGGATATAAAAAGATTGGATTCATTCTTGACAGAGGTTACTTCTGCAAAGAAAACATACATTTTATGGACAAATGCCAATATGATTTTGTTATCATGGTAAAAGGTATGAAGAAGTTTGTTAGCGAAATAATTCTTGAAAACAAAGGTAAGTTTGAAGATAACCGAACTCATAGCATCCGGGAATACAAAACCAATGGGATGACGGTAAAAAGACACCTTTTTCCGTCTGATCAAAAGGAAAGGTACTTTCACATATATTACAGCAGCCGGAAGTATACTTCCGAAAGAGAACAGGTTGAAGCAAAAATAGACAGAATGGCAAAGCACCTACAAAAACAGGAAGGAAAAACAGTTACAATTGGAGAAGAATTTAGCAAATATTTTGATCTAATCTATTATCACGAAGGTCAAGAAGATCAAAAGTTTATGCTGGGTAGGGAACGGGATGAGGTGATTGATAAGGAAATCGCTTTATGTGGATACTTTGTCATCATAACGTCTAAAAAGATGACGGCAAAAGAGGCTCTTACCTTGTACAAGAGATGCGATGGATCAGAAAAGCTCTTTCGGGGTGACAAGTCTTATCTGGGAAACAAGAGTCTCAGAGTGCAATCAGATGAGTCAATAGACGCAAAGATTTTTATAGAGTTTGTAGCTCTGATTGTCAGAAACAAAATCTATACCTGCTTAAAAGATGAAATGCTGGAGAATGACAGCAAAGCAAATTATATGACGGTCCCTGCAGCAATCAAGGAACTTGAGAAGATTGAAATGATAAGGTTGCCGGATAATAAATATCGGCTTGATCACGCTGTAACCGCAAAGCAAAAAGCGATATTGAAGGCGTTTGATATAAAAGATGTAACTTACATAAAGAACAAAGCTGAAATCATAAGTGGACAATTGGCAAACATTATGGTTCTTGCGCGAATTGGTGTATGAACTCGGTCATCAGGCTGTTAATTTCTTAGTCATTATAAGCCCCCATTCCTCCATTGTCATTAAATCAAATATCACATCTAAAATATAAACATTTATTTTATTCCAAAAATATATTTGCTATAGGCCTTAAAGGA
>CALCRE010000129.1 GCA_937894465.1 uncultured Clostridia bacterium | reverse complement strand
CGGGGAACACTACTTTATATGGAAACAGAACAACCGTACTACAGGATCACCCCCGCATACGCGGGGAACACTGAATAGGCTCAGTCGAAATTGACTGAGCTTTAGGATCACCCCCGCATACGCGGGGAACACCTATACCAATCTTTTTGGCCGCATCCAACAGGGGGATCACCCCCGCATACGCGGGGAACACTTCTTCCTTAGTCAGAAGCTTGAAGTTGATGAAGGATCACCCCCGCATACGCGGGGAACACGGTAAATTGATGGATAAATATCCATTACCAATAGGATCACCCCCGCATACGCGGGGAACACCCCGGTTCAGATCGTTTATCGACAACAAAATCAGGATCACCCCCGCATACGCGGGGAACACAAGTATCCGAGCATAAAAGAAATGGAAGAAGTCGGATCACCCCCGCATACGCGGGGAACACATAAATTGTGAAATCAATAATGCCCCGATTAACGGATCACCCCCGCATACGCGGGGAACACTTGACAATTGATATGATTTCATAATGCTTGTCGGGATCACCCCCGCATACGCGGGGAACACTTTGTCATTAATCTCAAATCAGCGTAGTATTCAGGATCACCCCCGCATACGCGGGGAACACTCATGTTATTTTATCTGTACAATTTTGGGATCGGGATCACCCCCGCATACGCGGGGAACACTTGGTCCATATAAAAGACAAAAACGAATATATAGGATCACCCCCGCATACGCGGGGAACACTCGATTCCTTCAGTTTGCGAAATATGGAAAACAGGATCACCCCCGCATACGCGGGGAACACTCCGTGATGCGCAAGTCACCGGTACCTAACTCCGGATCACCCCCGCATACGCGGGGAACACCGTACTTGACCATATTCTCACCTCCAGTACAAAGGATCACCCCCGCATACGCGGGGAACACACTATTCGAGTTCCCGTTTTTTGGCTCCGAAGGGGATCACCCCCGCATACGCGGGGAACACCAAAAGAGCCCCTATATGAGGAGGCTCTTTTTAGGATCACCCCCGCATACGCGGGGAACACTAGCTTCCGATTCCGTTTCATACTCATTCAGTAGGATCACCCCCGCATACGCGGGGAACACACCCATGGCCGCACCAACACCTTTCAAAATACCGGATCACCCCCGCATACGCGGGGAACACTTGAGAGCCGGGGAATATGGTTCGCATACGCGGGGAACACCTTTTGTTGCAGTTTTGTGTGTCTTTAGATTAAGGATCACCCCCGCATACGCGGGGAACACACCCATATCTTGAAAGCTTTATGGCCATATTGCGGATCACCCCCGCATACGCGGGGAACACGTAATTGATAAGAATGAATTGGGTGACCTACACGGATCACCCCCGCATACGCGGGGAACACTCCGTTACAAGATCACCAGTCAAGTCTTGTAGAGGATCACCCCCGCATACGCGGGGAACACTTGGAAGATAACAAGCAATATAACAACAAACTAGGATCACCCCCGCATACGCGGGGAACACCGTTCCATATATTTTTACACCTCACATTAAAATAGGATCACCCCCGCATACGCGGGGAACACTATCGCTGGATACAACGTCAATGGCCGATACACGGATCACCCCCGCATACGCGGGGAACACCGATACATTATATGATGTATGAAGTATGAACCAGGATCACCCCCGCATACGCGGGGAACACACTAAGCAAATCCGCTTGTAAAGCCACTTTCACTTTTTAGAAGTACAAAATTTATTTAGTTTCTTAATATTATACTTCTCATCTTTATATAATCCTATATCTATTTTAAAGGAATAAACATAGAATTTCAAGTCAACAGTGATGCTCGATCACGGCAAATTCATGAATACATATTATTTAAGTTCTGATCATCTCTAAATATGATGTCTATATAGATACCAGTGGGCTGCTTCGATTCCCCAATGGTTCAGAGCCGCAGTTGAAAAATCCGGTACACTGTTGACACTACCTGCATAATAAGCGAGTTCACTTAATCGTTTTGTTTTCTGATATATGCTCCACTTCTCGCAGAACCATGCCAATTCCCGTAAGTTTCGTCCATTTCCGCTTTCTATCCATCATCCAATCAATATCAGTGAAATAAAAATTATATGCGTTTTTCAATGCTACCGTGTCATTTGTCTAGTGTTTTTAAAGCTTGAATGCGCTCATGTTCCTTACAATGTGTTCTTATGGAATGCTTTTTAATTCTATAAATAGGCTCAGTAAATTCTGACTGAGCCTATCTATCGTTACGATGCTACCGGGATTTGCTTGCCTTTGAATTGTACTGATTTAAATCCAATTCATTCTCACTTTTTGCAACAATAACAGAAATTGTCGCTGCTGTTGCTACGTTTGTTGCTGTACGAGCCATATCCACGATTGAACTAATAGGCGCTAATATAACGATGATTTCTATCGGAAGTCCTGCAGCTGCAAAAACCGCTGTTGCCGTTATGGTGGCCGTTCCCGGAACTCCGGCTGTTCCTAGACTTACCAAGGTAGTTATCAGAACAAGAAGTACATATTGTCCGATCGAAAACTCAATACCAAGGCCTTGAATTGCAAATATTGCTAAAAGAGTCGGCCAAATTCCTGCGCAACCGGGCATACCGATGTTTGCTCCTAAAGGTGCTGTAAAGGAAGAAATATTATCTGATACCCCTGCTTTCTTCAAACTTTTTTGATTTACAGGAATTGTTCCAATGCTGCTTTGAGTAGTAAATGCAACCACCAATGCCGGCCAAATATGTTTAAAGAATTTAAACGGATTCAGCCTGGCTAATCCACCAATTAAAAGGCTATTGACTCCAAATGTTTGAATAGCGCATAGTAAATAAGCCACCGCTAATACCGAAATGAGCGGGATCAATTTTTCCGGTCCATTCTGTGATGCTGCATTGGCAACCAGTGCCAAAACTGCATATGGTGTAAATTCAATAACAAAAGATATTACAGTATTCATAACCTTTGTAGCAGCACCAATAAAATCCTTGATCGGTTTTACCTCGTTAGGCTCTTTTGTTGATAACACAACTATTGCAATACCTATAAACAATGCAATAATAATAATAGGTACAACAGTATTCGTAGAAGCTTGTGCAAAAAAGTTTTTCGGGAATAAATCAATAATTACTTGTGTAAATTCCGGAACTTTCCTAGCCGCATAATCAGTGGGAAGTGAGATCGATGCACCTTTTCCCACACCGAATGCCAATGAAACAATAATGGTCAAAATTGATGCAATAAATGTGGTTGAAGTAAGTAAAACGACACTCTTTACACCGATCGTCTTAAGTCTTTTCAAGCTCTCCAAACCGGAAACACTTGATAATACGCTGAAAAATATGAGCGGAACTACAAAAGCAGAAATTGTATTCACATATATTGAACCAATCGGTTTTATATAGGTTGTGTGTCCTTTAAAAGCAATACCAATAATCAAACCGATCACCATTGCAATAATAGTCCGGATACCAAAATCAACATTTCTTTTATTTAAAAATACCAACCCTCCAATAGATAGGATGGTCACTCCTAATGCCCCCAATGCTAAGAAATCTATATTCATATTTTTAAAAGCTCCTAAATAAATTTTTTTTATTTGCTTACACATTCAATAAATTCTGTGGTGTGTATACTCTACTAAGCCGCTGTTGTGATCTTTTTTCCAAACTATACAGCAACAACATCGCATTTTGAGGGTCTTTCTAAGGTTATTCAAATTAATATCAATTACTCTTACCATGATTTAGGTTCGCTCCTCCTTTTTATTCCGCACTAATCATATATGTTTACTATGTTTTTTATTATATATATACCGTTTCTTCCTGTCAAGCGTAGATATAAATATTTTCTTTAGGCTAGGATCCGGATAAGATATTTGATATGAGATCTATGAAAATAAGCGAACTAAATGCAAAAAGAGAATGCCCATATAATTTCAGCATTCTCTTTTATGTTAATTGATCTAAGAGGCACAAAAATTTTTATATAAGTTTATGTACCCTGCTTTTTATTTTTTTCCTTAGGTCGGTTCAACTCACAGCAACTAAGGGGGCCTTTACCAAAGGATTTCTCATTATTCTCTGCTAACTTGTCTAAAAATTTATCTATCGCCTTTTTTATACGTTTCAACACTTTCTTACCTCCCCATGTATTGAATACCAAACAAAAGATTAATTGACCATTGGTAATCGGTAAACTTTACCATTTCTCTTGTGGTATCTTCCTACCTTTATATGTAATTTCAATCTTTTTCGCATCTAAATCTACATTAAGCTCTTCTATACCGGGCAATCGACTTAATGATCTTATGACGTGCAACATACACGTATGACAAAGCATATTTTCTTTTGTCATACAAATTTTATGACTTTCCACGGTGTTACCTCCTTCCGATAACATGCAGCTTAATACAATCCGAGTTCTTTAATTAAATCCACCGCAGTGTCCTTTAAAACCGTTCCTTTCATGATGCCTTTTCATATCTTCAAAATGCTTTTCCCACTTCCTTGCTTCTTCCTCTGTGATCTCGTCATTTTCTTGAGCCTGTTGTTTCCAGTTTCGCATAGCATCGAACATGGAGTCTATCGAACTTCTTTTACCGACATCATTTTCCTTTGCAAACACAACGGAAGCACTTATGGCTGTTACAACCAGCAGTACTACTAAAATGACTGTAAACTTTCGCTTCATTGTAAAACCTCCTTGAGTGATATAGTTTATAGTTTCATTATAATAAACAAAAAAGGAGATCTTATGAAGAACATGTGAAGATTCTATGGATGTTATATCTCATGTACAAATTCAATGATAACTTTTGTTCCTTTACTTACTTCGCTCTCAATCCTTATTTTCCCGTTTTGAGCTTCCACCAAAGCTCTTGTAATGGTCAGCCCGATTCCCGTTCCTCCTGTCCCTCGGTTTCTTGATAGGTCGCTCCTGTAAAACCTTTCAAATACATGCCTTATATCTTCCTTCGGTATACCGATTCCCGAATCTTCAACCGTCAATATTAGTGTATCATTCAATTGTTCTAATGTTACTTTTACATCTCCGTCATCATTCGTGTACTTGCATGCATTAGAAAAAATATTGATTATAATCCGCTTCATGTACTCTTCATCACCGAAAAACCGGATATCATCTTGGATTTTCTTATGGAGGTGAATATTCTTACCAATGAAAATCGGTTCAAAGCTATCAATCAATTCATGTAGAAGTATTGAAAGATTAATTTCACTTTTATTAAGCTCAATTTCATCACCTTCAATAACCGATAAGTCCGAAAGCTCCTTGATCAGCTTGGTCAATCTGGTGATTTCATTGTGTAATACGGATAACTTTTCAATATCAGGTTCCCATACACCATCCATAAATGCTTCTATATGACTTTGCAATATTGATAAAGGTGTTCTCAGTTCGTGAGCTATATCTGCGGTCATTCTCTTTCTTAATGTATCCTGATCATCCAATCTGTCAGCGAGTTCTTTCACCGATATAGATAAATCATGCAATTCATAAGTGTTAGTTTCAACATTATTCAGCTTTTTATATTTTCCGTCCTCGATCAGTTTTGCATTTTCTTTAATCTGATATATGGGCTTCAAAAATCTTTTCGATATACGTGAACTGTATAAGATGGCGAGAACCAGAGAAAAGAGAAAAGCAGATGCAAAAACACTGTTGATTGTTCGTAAAAACTGCTTGTCTTCAAGAGAGGAGATAATACTTTTCGGTCTACCGACATCGATTGTTGCAATTTTTTTGTCTTTATAATGAAGAGGATAGCCTTGAAAAGCAAGGCTACTGTCGTCGGCTTCATAGTCTCTGGTCGTATCATGCATTGTTTCCGGTGTACCGCTACTCCATATGATATTGCCTTGCATATCTCTAAAACGGACCGTTACAGATTCGCTATAGGCATAATGCATAATGATCATTAGTGCTTGGGGATCCAAACCGGAATTATCACTATATAATTGTTCAACATAATGAACAACTTTCAAATCATCCTTGCTTCTGGTTTCTTTAATATAATTGGAAAAGAAAAGGTTTATGCTTATATTGGCCACTAAAGTGATGAAGCCTACAGATAACAATGCTACGATGATAAAATATCTACCTAATTGCCTGTTAATCCCAGTCATTCTATTTTCCTTCAAACTTATATCCCACCCCATATACGGTTACTATATATTCCGGTTCTTTTGCATTATCCTCAATTTTTTGTCGCAGATTTTTAATATGAGTATCCACAGTACGGTCGTAGCCTTCAAAGTCATAACCAAAAGCAAGGTTAACCAATTGACTCCTTGTAAATACTTTCCGGGGATTTTGCGCTAGCGTTAATAAAATTTTAAATTCGTTAGGCGTTAAATTAATGACTTCGCCGGCTTTTTTTACAATATGTTTCGGAATATCAATAGACAAATTACCATGACCGAACTCCAAGATATCGGATACCGCCGTACCTTTCGTTCTCCTGAGAATTGCCCTCACTCTTCCAACAAGTTCCCTAGGGCTAAAGGGCTTTGTCAAGTAATCATCCGCACCCATATATAGACCGGATATTTTATCTTCCTCTCCACCTTTTGCCGTAAGCATCAGAATAGGTATATCGGATTCCTTCCTGATTAACTTACAAATTTCTTCTCCGGATATATCCGGAAGCATAAGATCCAGAATCACAAAGTCAGGGTTAATCTCACGGAACAGTTCCATGGCTCTATTACCCCTTTCCGCTGTATAAACCTCATAGGACTCAATGGTAAGATAGTCCTTCAATACTTTGAGAAGGTTAACCTCATCATCAATCACCAATATTTTTTCATTCATTTTCATCCGACCTCCTATGTAGAACTTAACCGGTACCCCAACGGTTCAAAATACTATGCCATCCATCCGGTTGTCTGTATTGCTTTTATACCTCACAATGATTTGATTTGGCATACAAACAATTATCCGGGGACCGCGATCAATCCATCCGGTATCAGAGCATATAGCTTGTGGACAAATGGTTGTATCCATAGGTAGCATTCTTATTCTTCTATCTTTCACTTCAATATATCCAATTTTTCCGTCAAACTCAAACCCATATATACCGGCTCTATTTAATTCATCATCTGTTAGTTGTAATAATATTACCCCATTCCGCTGTACCATGACCATATCATCTACAGACTTATTTTTGTTCATCATAAATTTTATAAACAATAATGCTGCTATCGCAAAAATCAAAGCCATAAGTATAATGTCATAATGTGTAATCAACTTCATAAAATGTCGGTTACTCCCTTTCAAAAAACATCCATCTCCTTGGCATATAATCCTCTTTAGTCTACAATGTCTTAAACATGCTGACAATCAGATAAATCATCGCTCCGGCGATCAATGCTCCTGTAAATCCGATTGTCATAGATAGAATAACTGATAAAACAGACCCTATTACCGACATGACACCATTTACACCCCACATTACAGGGATTATATCACTTCTTTTACTTTCACCTACAAGCTTAATACCCCTTGGAAAAGGCATTCCCATAGAGAATCCCTGAAGCATGACAAGAACGGAGGCAATCAAAATTCTTCCAATAAGGCTTGAGCCGGATGTACTTTCAAAGATGAAATCAAGTGACACAAGCAATAGGATACTGATTATAGTCACCATGGCAGCCGGCAGATAAAAAGTTTTCGTAGCCCGGTTAAACAACTTTGTATTACTTAAATATCCCCCTATACCGCTACCTAGCAACAGCGCTGA
The DNA here is from genome assembly GCA_937894465.1 of uncultured Clostridia bacterium. Classification (GTDB taxonomy): domain Bacteria; phylum Bacillota; class Clostridia; order JAAYHZ01; family JAAYHZ01; genus JAAYHZ01. The sequence continues at coordinate 15,534 of CALCRE010000129.1, read as the reverse complement.
CAGTACAAACGTAAAAGCCAATGTTGGATGACCCAGATACAATATGAATTTTTGTATCAAAGGAACTTCGATCATCATAAATCCTATACCGAGCAAACTGAAATACAGGGTCGGTTTTAAATTTCTGCGTTTAGAGGCAAAAGGAGCGAACAATACAATACTACATAAGGCAACCACCACCAAAATAGTGATCAAGGTTGACGGAACACCTTTATTGAAATTATAAAAATAAGGGTTATTATCTGTTGCAGGAGTTACATTGTATTTAAAACTATTAATATATTCCCGAATAGTACTTGTTGCTTCCTTTATTTTATGCAATGGTCCTTTTTCCATAATCAGAGGAGCATATAAAGGTATAATTTTGTTTTCCGATGCAATCTTCAATAATTCTTCACTCTCATCTTCTGTGAAAGGTTTGTTTTTTATTATAATCACAGGCTCATGAATAGCTACCGCCCCCTGTTGGTGTTGCATAACTTGGGAATATAAAGAGATATAGTTCGGTGTCTCTTCTAACGGTATTCCTTTTTCATTTAACGCTTGCACAGCTGTCACTACAATTTTACTAAGGTCGTACTCATCATGAGCCAAAAAGGCAATCTTACCGTTGTCACTAAGATGATCCATGTAGTCTTTCATTGCTTCTACGGTATGTATATAGTTTTCAGACAAGGCATATGCCATACCCTGGGAGGTATTGGTCATAACAAGTGATAAAAATATCAGATCATATTTTTCTTTTGATCTTTGGACAAAACTTCTGCCGTCCTCACCGTATACCTTCACCTGGGGTCTGTCATATATATATCCGTTATACACTCCAAAAGCTTTGACAGCATCAATACTACCGGCATTGATTTCCACAGCCGATATATCCTTGCTCCCCCCTGCTAATGCATACAGAACATCTCTGCCGCCACCCGGCCCGATTAACAATGTCTTATCATTTACACCGATTGCAAAAGGCAAAAAACCCGGATCCGTCTTGAATTTTTCCAAACTTTTAATATCTCCATCAAATTCAAACATAGGAGCATTGGCTGATCCGTCGATCGTTACGATCATGCTCTCAGGTTGTTGTGGTATTTTAATGACATCTGTTCGGGAAAATGCATTCCATTGAGAAAATATGATTTCAGGTGACATCCCCGCGTTTTTTAGACTTCCATATGTTTTATCACTATTCTTCAGTATTCCGTTAAAGTTCTTTTCCATTGAAATTATATATTGACCGGGTAAAAAAAGACCGGAAACAAGTACGAATAGTACAATATACTTGATCAATTTAATTTTCTTCAACGATGCAGATAAAAGCAATGAAGGAATTAACGCTATGATACCAACCGCTAAAATCGTTCTGAACATACCCGCGTGATCTAATAGAAGGATGACAGCTATACTTCCTACACCGGATCCGATCAAATCTGCAAAGTATAGTTTCCCGCTAATACCGGAAAACTCAGTGAAAAGTATAGAGTATACATATCCCCCCACAAGGAAGGGTATCGTTCCTAGCACGATGTAAACAAACACACTGCTTACAAACGGCAGTATATAGTTTAATGCGAATACGAATATATAGCTGATTGCCAGGATCATTGATCCTATGCATATTTGTGTTTTTAGATCTTTTTGAATGACTGTTGCTCTTTTGTTTGATGCTGCATTCCTGATTTTTTTTCTCATTTTATATGCTATAATGCTACCGATCCCAAGCCCTAATATCGAAAATGATGTCGTTAAAAACACATAATGGTATGATAAGACAGTCGAATACAACCTGGTTAACACAACTTGGTAAACAAACAAGGAAATAGATATAAATAAAATGCTTAATAATATCAAAACTTTACTTTCAGTATTTTTAGTATCTGTCATTTTTAATTCTCTCCTTCCGTCAATATTAATAACATGGTACCAATGTAGTTTGAAGAACTTATGAAGAAGGCAATGGAAATAAAATGTATGTAGTAAAAAAGGACATGAATATAGCCTGCCAAGTATTTGTCATTCCGGCAGGCTTCTTTAACTTATGTCACTTATCGATAAAAAATGTAGTGGTAGAAGGTTATACCTCCATAATTTTTAATATTCTAATAAAATGATTTGCTTCGCGTAACACGTGATCTCCGAGTAACGGGTATGCAATTGCTTTTATTGAACAATCCATCAATCCTTTTGTACCTGCAGTTTTAAACTCTTTTAAATCTTGTGTAGCTTTTAAGCTTTCAGCGGTAACACCGGCAAAGCTCATAGCTTGATCTTGTGCGGCAATTGCATTCATGGTTAATTCATCAAACTCATTGCCAAAGTCGTTCGCAGTATTAATCAATTCTACTTCTGTAGGATCAAGCAAACCGCGTATAAATTTTGAATGTTCCGCCATAATCCTATTCCAGAAAATCTCCTGATCAGGCAAATCCTTCGCTGCAAGAATTGCCTCCCGATTTTGTAATTTTTCAAGCATTCTCAAGTAAAGTTTTGCTTCTCTTAAAATATGATCTAGTAGAAGCGGATAGTTTACAGTAAATAGTTTACAAGCGAGCACGCTGTTCAATATTCTTGATTTAAACTGTGCTAATGCAGTCGTCAATCTTATTGCTTTCTGATTTAGTACAAATACCCTTTGTTCCAATACCGGACCTAACATTGACGTCGGGCCTCCTACCAAACCACCCTCAGCCCGTGTTATATTGGAATTTATTTTTATCCCGGTAAAATATTGAGAAACGCGCTCCGCATTTAGCGTAAACGGTGTTACCAACTCACCCGAAGCAGCTACTTCAGGACTGATGACGCCGTTGGCCAGCGATGTGGCTTCAGCTAAAAGCACTTCAAATTGAATCTTGAAGTTTTCAGCTTCTTCAGCCAGCCTTACATCCTTAGCAGTGAAACCGCTTTCCAAAAATATCGAATGTTCTTTTGCAATGCGGGCAAAGAAGAGGTTTAGCTCCAAGGATAAACGAATATATTCCTCTCTCGTCAGCTTTCGATTCTCTTCCCACGTTGGACTCATTTGATTTTGGTATACAGAAGTAGACCCTTCGAATGAATGCATATGTCCGCTTGCATATTGTGTAACTCCCTCATAATAATGATAATGACCGCCTTGTACTTCTATTCCGGGACCGGTTGTAACAGCATAATAATGCGTATGACCGGCATCTGTTGTGGTATACCCGGCCATTTCGTGGGTGTGTCTTGGTTCATCCGGGTCAGCGCTCGTCGTACCTGAATAGTTGTGGGTATGTCCGTCATTAAAGGAAGTTGCTCCTCTGTAGTTATGTGAATGAAGATCCATAGGCATAATATAAATTACTGCTTTTTATATATTATGTTAACTAATACGGAGTGTTCTTATAAATCCTTATAAAATGTCGAAAGAGCCTACTTATAGTATTTTAAATCATTCTGATTTCTTTTTAACTTGATCGATTTCGTTCTGTTGAATGGGAATATGGAGCGTTTGATTATTCTTTTTCTCCTCACGTGACTTCATCATCATTGGCATCATTACCATCATCATTAACGGACATGCTAACATCGCAAGTATAGATAAAAATCCGTTAGCTCCGGCTCCCAATCCGGCATTTCTCAGTAGCAGTATGATTAGAAGTAGTATAACAGGTGCTCCACAACATATAAGCATCATAAACATGTGTGACATGCGCCTTTTATTCCCTTTTTCATTCATATTACCATTGTTGTTACGATCATGATTTCCATGACAATTCATAAAATACCCATCCTCTCTAAAATAATAAGGCAGTTACAATATAATCTTTTTTTAAGCATCTTATTATCAAGAGTATACCGAATCATTATGTAGAAGTTATGTAGAGCGTAATTTTTAGTTGAAAGTGCTTGTAAGTAGCCGTTAAACAAATCGTAAAAACTCCGGTCTTCACTAAGTAATCCACCCTCTTTTTTAAATTGCTCATATATCGGTGTTTTTAAGGGTTTCACATACGATTAACGTTTCATTAAACACATTCTATGTATCACCGTCGGTTTTAAATAACGACAAGTTACGTCCGATTCATTTTTGTTATTTAGAAGTGGGTATAAAAACATCTCCATACACGTAAAGTGAGTTCTTCACAAAGAAATATATATTTCCATCCTCACCCATGATCAAGTGCTCACCATTAAGAGGACTGAGAAATTCCATTTCCATTGTATCCGGATCCACCCTGAAGAAACCTTTTCTCGAGGTCATTCCATACATATAGTGATCCTTCCAGTTATATAACATGGTTGAGTCGATGACCACCATGACATTATCAAAGTTCTTCTCCGGGAAAGCAACTTCGAAATATTGGAACTCGTCTTTTTCAATGTCATAAACAAACAAATAACTTTCCGCAGTGCCCCATAACCTACCCTTATTGTCGAATGCAAGTCCTGAAACGATTGGAATTCCGGATCGGGGAAGTTCCACAACTTTATATTCCTTCGTTTCGATATGGTATACAAGCAGTTTGGCACTTGTCGTGGAAGGATTAATACCGTGGCCTCCCCAAATGGTGGTTCCTCCTACAGCATACTCTTTGTTTGCTGCTACACAGGTGATAGCCTGCCCTTTTATAGGCTCTTTTATGATTTCCCACTTGAATGTTTTTGTGTTGTATATGGTGAAATCTCCACCGAGAACGCCATAGTTGGGCAATGTACCGATATAGATGATATTGTCTTGTGCCGCCATGCCAAAAGGTCTGTCTTGCTTCTCCGCTTCACCAAGGCTAAAAAGCTTTAACGGATTGGTTTTTCCGTCAGTTTCCTTATATGGGTTGAACATATAGAGGGAACCACCGGGATATACACCAAGATAAATTCTCTCTCCCACTGTCACCATGTTTTCAGCTTGGCCGATCATCTTGTACTGCCGGGAAGGTTCATTACTTCCAATGGTATATGCCCCGGCACCGCCGATTAGATAGCCATTCGAGTAAATCCTACCATCCGGACCGGATGCAATACTTCGTAGGTCGGTGGGTACCTTTTGGGTTTCAAAAAACTTAGTGACCCTTTCGCCTGTTTCGGGATTATAGATTGTCAATTCAAGTTGCTTATCTTTGTTTGCAGTGGTTGTATATACATAAGAATATCCGGGGAATTTCTCTTGATCCTTCAGTTTGATCAAATCAATCGCCGAGCCGCCTCCCCCTGACTCTTGGGATGTTGCGGTGAACTTCTTCGTATTAATATCGTAATAGGAGAAATAGCCATTATAGGAATAATAGATTTTACCGTCATACATGTCTGTGATTTGGTTGGAACCGATGTTGAAACCCTCCTGTTCCAATGTTGCCACAAGTTTTCCGTTTTCTCTTTTTATATCATAAAGCAATCCTTTGTTATTATTCAACCGAAGCATCAGCTTGCCGCCTGTATATTTTAATGTGACGATAAATTCCATGTTTTTGTATTGCTCCGGCAAGATATCCACAACCTCACCGGTTATTTCATCCACCATCATAAGGGCGACATGAGAGCCTACCCCGGCAAATGCTGCATCAAGATCCTTTGCATATGCCGTCGAGCGAACATACTCTTCCTTTTCCTTGACGGGAACAATTCCTAATACACTATACCCTGTTTTAGGATTATACTTTCCAAGCATACAATTAGGGAATGTACCAAAATAGACGTCACCATCTTTCCCCGGAGAGATCCCGTAAATGAAGCTTTCTACACCTGTGGGTGTTTTAAGATCTACAACTGTCTTGGTTTCAGGGTCATATTGATATAAATGCCCGGCTTTATAGGTTCCGACATAGACAAAATTGTCACTTGAAACAGCAGTGGTCCAACCGCCCATGGTGTTTTTCAGTTCTATTTGATTGGTCATCTCCATAGTATCCACGTCAATTTCAACTAAAACTCCGTCAAAACCTGTGGCACCGTCTAGCATGACGTAAGCGATATTTTTATCGTCCGTCTTAAGATATGCACCGGAATGCATGGCAACATCAAAAACTTGATATCCGATCTTTGTCACCTTTCTATTATCCGGAACATTCCTAACATATACGTTCTCATCAAAAGTCTTTGTTGTCTGTTCTTTATCATCAACAGTGGTGGTCGTTACTTTAGATTCTTGGCTGCTTTCTATGTTTTTATCCTCCTCAGCCTCATTTGTTGTACAAGCAGTGAAAAAAAGTGTAAATATGACACAGAGCACCAATAACCTATGTATCTTCTCCATTTTTTCTGTCGTCCTTTCTGTTTTTTCTCAAAACAAACTCCTCTAAACAGATTTTCATTTAGTTTTTCTCCCAATTGGGCAATAATTCCATATAAATAATATAGCACGACAGTAAACATCCTACAAGTACTAAATTCAAGAGATTGACATTAGAAAAAGTATCAAATTGTTCCCATCATGGAATTTATTCTTTTTTACCTTCTCTACTAAAATAATCAGTTAGCACATCTTCAGGTTTCCCGTTGTTAATTTCCTTCAACTCCGCAACAATATCTTTTGCATCGTATTCAGTATAAAGTTTTTCCCAATTATCTTTATTGTTTATGAAGCTGCGGGATGCAAATGTTAACATTTGTTCTTGAGTGAAAGTATCGAATACCTCTATAAATGCATTAAAATCAATGGAACGATATCGTCCAATACGATTATCTGACAAAACTTCTCTGTACAAGGAATCATCCACTTCAAAATAATAAGGTTTGTCGTCATATTCCATATTCGCAATGTAGTCCCCCCATAATCCCACTTTAGTCGTTACAATTCGTCCTTCTTCATCAGTTGTATAGGTTTGTCCTTCTATTCCATATATTAAAACTTTTGATGCCTTTTCATTTCCATGTACAAAATCCAAAAACATTATGGCACGATCTTTCCTTTGACTGCCCGAATGGACGACCAACGCTCCTTGATATTCTTCGATTTCATAGAAAGCATCATCGATATTGACAAGACGTAGTACGCTTTTTTTACTATCATTAATGTATTGCGATGAAAATGAATAATTATAGGTTCCTAGCTCTGTATAATAAACGATTTGGCAATCAGCTTCAACGTAATCTTGGGATCCGGATTCCATTTTTATCAGGTTGGGGTAAGCGTATAATTTGCTGCAGACATCATGAATATCATATGGTAAATCAGTATTCTCAATTGGTATAACTTGATTATTGATTTCGTCAATCAAGTATGTATCAAGCAGATAAAACCCATGGTCAGCAGCCCACAATCCACTTAATCGGGTTGGATCTATAGCGACTGTATACTCATCAGCCATTGCTATATCAAACATGTTAATAACATCATCAAAGTTTGAAATGTCTTCTATTCGGTCACTTAATTGCCGTGGTATCCACATTCCGTAAGCAGTCAATTCTCTTTTTGTAATAGGGATTCCATACACAATACCATTTACTGTTACATTATCGCTGTATTTTTCAATTTTCTCCAAGGCTTCCGGATAATATGCCGGGATCAAATTTGTGATATCTGCCGCTAATCCGACATCGATCAATTCTTTTAGGGTTCTCCCCGTATTCTGAGCATTCAATCCCTCCATTGCGATATAGATGTCTACAGGTTGACCGGAATCCATAATTGATTTCATCTGTGTTTGATATCCTTTTATCATTTTTGTATCATATGGTGGTAAAGCATGTATATTTACCTCCGTGTTCATTTCTTCCATACAAATAGATCGTAATTCATCCACACAATACTCAATATCCTGTGTCATATATCCGGGAGCACCGGAATAAGTAATATACACCTCCAAGGAATCTAGTGGAAGATCTTGGTATGGGTTCTCTATATAACTTTCCACTGTATCTTCTATCTTGCTTTCATCTGTAGCAGGTACACAAGAGCAAAGCAAAGAAACCAAAAGGATCAATAATATAATTTTACGCATGTCAACTTCCTTCCCATACTATATTTAATTTTTTAAAACATTGAATTGTTCATCATCACACAAAAAATTAAATACTTCACTTACCAAACTCTCTTTTACAATATCAATTTTCAAGCTGCTGTAATTCTTAGAAATATTCTCATTGCTATGTATCGCTTTATCTACAAAAATGCTTGTATAATGTTGCTCTCCTTCCGGTATAGAGTCATATAAACAAGCATGTTTTTTTGCTAATATCAAATGCTCCATGACCAAATCCTTTTCTTTCTTCTGAGCATAAAGCTTTGCTAATTCCATATGGAACCTCGATAACCTACAATGATAAAACAGGTAGTTTTCATCGATAATCAGTGTTCTCCATAACTGTATAGCGGTTTTATAGGCAATAATCATCTGCTCTTGAGTGTCGTAGCTAGTAGCAATGATATTAGATGCAAGCATATCCATAATCTGCAGATTATTTTGATGCCTTTGTTTTATACGTTTATCTCCGGTATAGGCAAACTCAAGCAATACATCACTCGAACAAGCCATATTGCTTTCCCTGCAAATTCGACCGCTTTTTCCTCTTTACCTAAATAACTATAAGCCATGACAATTGTTTGATTCGCACAAGATCGAATATGATCATCCGTGCAATCTTCATGTATTTGGTTACAAAGGGATATTGCTTTTCTTAAATTTTCTTCTATATGTATATCCCCTTCAAATGCTTTTGAAAATCTTGTACCTAACAAAGAGTTTGCCAATCTTAAAATGAATTGATGGTTTCTCGGATACTTTGAAACTGCTGATTGCCAATGTATCAATTCTTCCACTACCAAACCGTTATTGCGAAGATCGTTACCTTTTTTCATGATCTCTCTCATCTCTTCATTTTGAGTTTGAGCATTCATGTTAAAAAGTTCGTCGGTTGAAACGCCAAAAAAGTTCGCTAAGGGGACAACATAAGATATATCCGGTAAAGAACTACCGTTTTCCCACTTAGATATCGCTTGGTAGGATATATTTAAATAGCTTGCGAGCTTTTCTTGGGTTACATTGTTTTTTTTACGAAGTTGTTTGATTTTTTCGCCCAAGTTCATGATAGACCCTTCTTTCTATATTATATCAACCATTTCTATTATATGGAACTTCCAGCAGATTACAATAACCATTGTGTAGAGTCCGACTCAACTACAGGTTGCATTACCAGCTCCACCGTAGCATCATCCTCTTTTCGGTTATTCTTTACCTTTCCGAAATTGCCAATATGAACAGTATCGCCTGTTAAATATGACGGTTCCAACTAATGTTTCATTCTCATCGAATAACCATTATATAAATTTCGAGTGTATGAACTATATCATATACCGGGATCAACCATTTTCTGTCCCAATTCGTTTAACATCGGAAAATACCTGTTCATTATGGCACTTGCATAAGGTGATGTCTTTTGATCTCCATCTAAGTAGAGTCTTGCTCCGTTTTGGAGCGTCCGATCGATCAATGACTCAAAGCTTTGGTTCGGAAATCCCCGGTAGTATGTATATCCAATCGCATTTGAGGTATTGATACCGGAGATAACATATCTCATATACCGATTGTCAAAATGGTGAATGTGCTCGGCTCTTAATGTATAGTCCACATAAGCATCTATAAACGGACAAAATATATTTTTACCCAAAGGATCCGACGTGCAATGCCAAAAGATGATTCCATCTTTCACAATTTGCCGCAAATTCCGTATTATATCGTAACCTTCCGACAGATCCATACTGACGCCGTCCAAATACACCCCGTCAAATTGATATCGATCCAATAAGTCTTTCACCTTACTGATATATTCATTTCCTTTGGCCATTGAAAAGAACGGACTGACATATGGAATCACACGCATATTTAAAGAATGTGCTTTCTTGACGGTTCTTTCAAGTTCAGATTCATCTGATGGTATGTAGTTATAATTGGCGTAGGATGCATCGGCGTATACATCAGCTTCGTCAATCAATGTTTTATCACATCGTGCATATTTTCCCTTCCACATGGTTTCAAACAACCATAAAACATTCGTATACCGACTTGCTTTCTCAATCTCGTCATCACTTGGATACGGGTTTGCAGCAAGATTGTTTTCATAAGTTACACTGAATTTTAAATAAAGCCGTTCATCAAAAGATTGCTGTAATTGATAAGGTCTTGGTGGGAAAACAGAAACCATGAATCGGCTCCAATGTCCGATCTTGTATTCATACGATCTTTGATGCCGATTGTCACTGATGATCTCAAGCTCTTCAAGTCCCCTATACGGGTAAATGGCAAAGCCTCCGATATCATCAACCGACAAGACATTCCCCGACTTTACCACATGATACGCCGGATCAAATTCCGTCTTGTAGATCAATCGATATCCTCCGGTTGAGGTAAATTCCATCATGGAATCCCTGTGAATCTCAATTTTAAGAAACTGGCAACTACCATCATAGGGTATGGTATGTAAAATACAATGATCCTCATCCATACTTTCCAGACAAAGCCTGTCAAAAGGAATGTTGATGAAAATCTCTCCCACAGCCCGATCTTGATTTAATAATTGCCTGCATTCAATCCGCCCTTGAGGATTGGATTTGTGAAAAACAAACCTTGCACCGGTTGTCACAACCGTGATGTGCTCAGAAGCCTCAACTACATTTACTACCTTCATGTGAGTGCGAGTATCCATAATTTATTTCTCCCTATTAATATATAAAAACTCTTAAGTAGATTTTATAACTTCAGCCAAATTGAAACTGATCACCTTTTTCAAGTCTTCTAGATCCACCTCAACTTGATGACCGATCTTTCCGGCACTAAATAAGATGGTCTTAAAATGATTTGCTGAACTGTCGATGGTGGTACAAAAACTTTTCTTCATACCGATGGGCGAACATCCACCATGCACGTATCCGGTAACCGGTAGCAAATCTTTTGATTTGAGCATCTCAATTGATTTTTCATGAACGCATGCGCTTGCTTTTTTTAGATCCAGTTCCTTGACAACCGGAACAAGAAAGACATAGTATTGTTTGGATTTACTCACCGTAACCAGTGTTTTAAACACTTGATCCGGGTTGGCTTGTATAGCGTTAGCCACATCAATCCCATTCATATCCGCTGATCTTTCATAGCTGTAGCTTTTATACTCCGCCCCGGCTTTGTCCAATATTCTCATAACATTTGTTTTATCAATCACTTTCCCTCACCTACTAATAATGAATTCAATTAACTTCGCTCTTTCTTTATTATTTAAGTTTTCATTTAATCTTGCTGCGGCAATCATCGGCAACCAAGCAAGCACATCCTCTTTATTGGCACCGGATTCTTTACAAAACATTTGTAGATAAATCCCTGATGAGCGCAGCATATATTGTTTGAAAATCAAATAAGTACGGCAAGCATCCACAAGGGGATTTCCCGCTGTTGCATCCACCCAATCGATGATCCAATGCTTTTTCCCGTCAAAGAGAATGTTTTGCGGGTGAAAATCGCCGTGGCACAAGTTTTGAGAGCCGGTATCCGCTCTCATTAACCGGTCCAGCAGATTCGCTTTCATTGCCACATCCAAGAATGTCACACGTCGGATTTTTTGAGCAAGCAGGTCAGTTTGGTTTGGTAAGCCTTGCCCATTAACACGGTGTACCATGCATTGAAGCTTAACTAATGTGTGTATGGCATACCTGCGTTCGTCTTTATCCATCCCGGGAACTATCAGGGGTTTGCCGTCAATATATTGCATATGAAGTGCCATGTTGCCATGATCAAGCATGCGAACATCCAAAACAGCAGGAACAGGTAATCCTGCATCATAGGCAAATTGCTGACAGCTTGCTTCATGTTCTGCTACAAAGGAAGGCGTATTTATAAACAACTTGATTGCTGTTTCACCGGAACGAACTATGGTTGCTGTCTTTCCTTCACCGATTTTTTCGAGATTCATGGATCAACCTCTAATATATATACTTCATTTACATTATATGATCGTTAAGCTTAATATACAAGATCTACCTTTTGCTTTAATAGCTAGTCTGTTTTTGTCTTCTTAACCTCTGAAGCCGGCTTGTTATCCGTACTTTCAAGCTCAAGTCCGAACATATCACCGATATCTGACCCGGTCAACACCCGTTTGCTTTTTACCTCGGCTTTGCCCATCATGTCCTCGACCTTATTTTGGATTGCTTCCTGAATCAACTCTTCCATGTTGACATTTCTTAATGTAAAAAACAATTCCGGTTCTTGGTCAAGTCTTGCACCAATCCCATAAAAGACCGAAGCCACATGTTTGCACATCACAGCCCAATCCGGGCAGCTGCAATCCATACTAATTTCCTTCGGTGCCGGAAACAAACCCTTTCCTTTCGCGGTAAACAAATCGGATAATGCTTCGGGAAATTTTCCTTCAAGCAGATCCTGTAGCGAATCGATCTTGCCTTCACATTCCTTTTTAATCTTACTCCATACCTTATCACCAAGAGGATCGATTTCTATTGTTACCTCATATGGTTTTGTTCTACTACCTTGCACCAAGGCATTCACAACACCTTTTTCAATTTTAAGATCAAGAACCGCTCCATTTCTCACGTATGAGCGTCCTCTGCCTATTCGGTTTTCGTAATCCGAATAACTTTCCATATTGTCATTCCAAGCAATTCCCCACCATGTACGAGCAAGTTTTCTGCCCTCAATGATGACCGGTTGAAGCTCGATCTTCTTTTTCTTAAGCTTGCTTGTAGATTTTTGTGCCTTGGCCTTTTTCTCAGCAATTGATACATACTCATATTCTTTCGAAGACATCCTTACACCTTCTTTCATTTCATTATAGATCAATTATTCCAACCTGAACAAATTCATTAATTGGGTATTATCCATTTCGGTGATCCAACTTTCGTTGATGTCCGGCATAATCTCGTTGGTCAACCTGACTTTCTCCTCAATCATGCGATCGATCTTTTCTTCAACGGTACCTTTGGTGATGAATTTGTGTACCAACACGTTTTTCTTTTGTCCAATCCTGAATGCCCGGTCGGTGGCTTGGTTTTCAACGGCAGGATTCCACCACCGGTCAAAATGGATCACATGGTTCGCCGCTGTAAGATTTAACCCTACACCCCCTGCTTTTATCGATAGCACCATGAAAGGTGCATACTCTTTGTCTTGAAATTTTGCAACGATTTCTTTCCTTTTTGCAACTGGCGTTTCACCGTTTAGTACCAGCCCCTTATGATGAAAAACCGTTTCCAGAAAATCAGACAAGGGTTCAGTGATTTCTCTAAACTGTGTAAAAACAATGACACGCTCTCTTTTTTCATAAATGGTTTCACAAATTTCTCTTAACCTTTCGAATTTTCCACTTTCCTTTTCTATATAAGCTGCTTGTCCTATATATTGATCCGGATGATTGCATATTTGTTTGAATTTCACAAGAGCGGCTAGGACCAACCCCTTCCTTTCAATACCTTCCGATATCAATACTTTTTCTTTGAGCTCTTCCACCAACGAGCCATACAATGCAGCTTGTTTTTTAGAAAGAGTCGAATATGTTTTCATTTCAATTTTTTCCGGAAGATCTGCAATGATGCTTTTATCGGTTTTTAACCTTCTTAATATGAAGGGGGAAACGATTTGTTTGAGCTTTGTATAGCCTTCACCTTTGTCGATCAACCGTTTCGTAAAACCGGAAAACTCCTTAGGACTCCCCAAAAGACCTTTATTCAGAAAATCAAAAATCGACCATAAGTCGGAAAGTCTGTTTTCCACAGGGGTACCGGTCATTGCAATACGGTAACGCCCGGTCAATTGTTTAACGGCACGGGTTTGTTTTGTACCGGGATTTTTAATTGCCTGAGCTTCGTCCAAGATAATGGTATCCCATTCCATCTCTTTCATCCGGTCGGATCTTGACAACATGCCGTAGGTTGTAATATAGATACCGCTTTTATCGATTTGCGTGTCGTTGATACTGTCTTTGCTTTGAGGATGTATGATGTAATACACCAATTTCGGCGCAAATTTAGATATCTCCAAAGTCCAATTACCGATTAATGAAGCGGGAACAACCAAAAGAACCTTCTCATCCTTCATCGACTTGACATAGTTCAACAAGGCGATCACCTGCACGGTTTTTCCAAGACCCATATCATCGGCAAGACAAGCACCCAGCCCGAGCTGTTTCATGTAATAAAGCCAAGCGACACCCTTTTTTTGATATTCTCTAAGAACTGCTTGAAAATTTTCTCCATAGGAAACCATACTGCCGGTTTCAGGCTTTTTCAATCTTGATAAAACGGATTCCAACCATTCTCCCTGGAGTACTTCCACTTCACAAGCATCCGTCTGTACTTCAAACATTTCGGTGGACATCTGCATGCGCATCGCTTCAAACATGGTAACGGCTCCGGTTTTTGCTTGCTTTCGAGCTTTTTCGTATGCTTTTAATACTTCACGTAATTTGTCCGGATCAGCTTCCACCCATTTCCCTTTTATAAAAGCCAAACCGGCGGATTCGGACAATAATTTTTTAAGATCCTCTGCTGTAATTTGTTCCCCGCCTAAAGATAAAACAACATCGAAATTTAACAATGCATCCATACCAACCTTAGAAGGTTCTTTCGTGCCAACGCGAATCGACATTTTGGCAGATCCGCTTTTCTTTCTCCACCAATTCGGTATTCTGCACAAAATCCCCGCAGATTCATATAAAGGGACTTCCTTAAGAAAGATATATGCTTCTTGGACATTTAATCCTATGGGATAAAAAATCTCTCCTGACTCGAGTAAACCGGATACAAACTGACTGTCCCGGGTTGCTTTATATACAGTAGACAAAAGCTCCAACAACTTTTTGCTGTTTTGACCATATTCCATCAAAGCGTTCTTTAAAGGCAAGTGTTTCGCTTTGCCTGTAACAGAAGGCTCGGCTGCATAGGTTGCTAAAAATGCAAAAGGATAATCCCCCTTATTGTTTTCAACCAAGTGGAAATAGACCTTCCCGGTAAAATGGACATTCGGATTTTTAGACAGAAAATATTCGCTTACACTGCCCTTGTGTTTTGAAATTTCCAATATGTACGCTTTGTTTAACTTATCCCATGCCCCGGTGATCCAATTAGAATCAAGGTATTCTTCACCGTTTAAAAAAGGCACTACGGCAAGAAGTGCTTCGACATCTTCCTCTTCGGGTATCCCCTTAATATTTTCACGTAAAAGCTCCAGATCGGGATTGCGGGTAAGACACTTTACAAAAGCAGATGACACTTCATATAGAAATTCCATCGATTCGGAAAAAGTTACAGTCTTCTTTGTGGCACCAAAATTGAATAATGCAATATACTTGTCTTTATGATACTCATTATATACATGACTCTGCAAATCGTCGGTGATCCGATCAATCTCATGATCACCATATCGCCAATCAAGTTCATACTCTCCTTGAGGTTGAATGATCGCAATTAATTCTTTGTTTAACAAATGATTCGTCCTTTACAATTGGTATATAATACCGGTTATTCTAACCGATTGTGCATATTATATAATCTACAGTCCTGAATAACAAGGCGATCTTCCTTTGTGCAGTTGTGAAGAATCAAATTAAATAAATCGACACTATTTCCGTTAATATGTA
>CALCRE010000128.1 GCA_937894465.1 uncultured Clostridia bacterium | reverse complement strand
ATAGCATACAGTCCTTGGAGAGGGACTATAAACACTACTACTTTATAATACGAGGTACAATATCGACCTGCAAACATGGGCGGTCAGTAACTATGACCCTGAAGGATTGTCCATGATGTTAGCGGCAGGTGACATGCCTGATATCAGCCACTTGGATCATGCTCCATGGGATGCAGTTCAATTGTACGACCAAGGATTAACCAGATTAATCAACATTGAAATGTATAAAAAGTATTTCCCGTACTACTATGAACTGATGTTACAAAATGAACCTACTTCAAGGATACATAACAACGTTAGAAATGAAGATGGTACACTATCTGATAATTTCTACGGAATTTCCTATGTTGTAGACAACAAATGGTACTATAACGTTCCGTTGGCCAGATTGGATTGGTTGGAGAATATAGGTTATGACCTTGATGAATCTTTATTGACTCCTGTTCCTTTAACTGATGAGAAATTAGGCAAATTCAGCAATCAAGTGTTTATCACCGACTATATTTTCCCACATGATGATTTCAACGATATCCTCAGAGCTTTTACAGAAGACGACCCGGACGGAAACGGTGAAGACGACACATACGGTGGCGTTATATTCAACCATAACTTCCGCTCTCACTGGGTTGACCTGTGGTGGGGACAATTCGGTGTTGTCGGATCTGATGGAAACTTCATGTATAAAGATGAAGCAACAGGAGACATTGTTCCTTATTACGCATTTACCGGTTACAGAGATTACTTGGAATGGGCAGTTGATATGCGTGACAAAGGTTACATCAGAACATTGCCGGAAGGATATGAAAGCTTAGCTCCGCAAGGATCTTGGTATGATAACCTGCTGGCAAACTGGATGACAGGAAAGATCGGATATTTCTTTGCTGACAGACAATACATCTGCAGACCGGACTTCCCGGAATATTCCGACAGACAACCTCCTCAGAGCATTTGGCTCAACTCCGGAGACGAAGATGCAACATTCGTAACATGGCCTGCTTTATCAGGACCTCAAGGTACTGAACCTAACAACAAATGGGGAACAAGAAGATACAACATGGATGCTTTTGCTTCCGGTAAATTCAGAACATGGCTTGTTGGTGCAACTGTATCCGACGAAAAGCTTGCAAGAGTATTAACCATGTGGAATGATTTAAACTCCACCCCTATGGATGACGAATTCTGGGCAAAAATTAGATTCGGTATTGCAGGCGTTCACTATACATGGGTTGGAGAACCTTGGAAATCCAGCAGAAACGTTACCGATGCTACTAAGATTCCTCCTCACTATGCAAGATACGGCGGATTCGCTGCATTGTTCAATACAGGAGCTCCTTCGTTAATTGGTAATGAATTTACAGCTTTATACACCAATATCTTATACCCTGAAGAATGGTACAAATATTATTGTATTGAGCCTATTAAGTACTGGAGTTCTACATATGTTCCTAATGACATGATGAAAGCGTTTACAGAGGACTGGAACAAATTTGGCGCTGATATTAATGCACTTCATGCTGATTTCCGTGATCGTCATTGGAATGGTCAAATTGCTAATATCAACACCGAGTGGGAGCAATACATCAATCAGCTCTATGAAGCAGGTCTTGAAAAGCTTGTAGATGATTATTACAACAATGATCTATTCATGCCCTACAAGACACCTGATTTGTCATATACACCTATTTCTCTTGGGTAGACTATAGAGTGCTTTTAATTAAGCAAACAAGTGAATAAATGAAAAGCCGTACCGAATTCTGCCGGTACGGCTTTTTTATGCTAGATGCGGCGGATTTGTTGCAACATTCAGTACGGACACCAATATCTTATACCCTGAAAAATGGCACAATGATTACTGTATAGGAGCCATCAAGTACTGAGATACAACTTATGTTACGAATGATATGATAAAGGCATTTATAGAGGAACGGAACTAATTTGGCGATGATATCTATGCACTTCATGCTGTTTTCTGTGATCGTCATTATCAATCAGTTTTACGAAGCAGGTCTTGGAAAACATGTGGATGTTTACTACAACAATGACGATTATGTAATGTACGAAAGAGTTACATGGGCGGCCTTGAAGAAGCTGTACAGACTTTGATAATACAAGAAAAAAATAGAAAATTAAAACATTAATATACCCGTATCACAAAAACCGGTACGGTTTTATTATTCAGTTCTTATAAAAGGTGGTATGATGAAAAAGAAAAAATAATTATTCTATATGTTGACTTACATATTGGTAAGTGGTAAAATTAGTAATAGTTAAATCAACCAGACAATTCTCAAAATTTATGCAACAGGTATGGCAACTTTCTTTTTTACAATTTTATAGCCCGTGGAATTTACGTTTACATTATGTAAATGTCAGTTCAATAAATGATATATAAGGAGGGCAAGTTATTATGTCTAAGAACATAATACGTCTAGTGAGCATGCTAGTATTGATTGGTGTGATATTTTCTATGATCGCATGCTCAAGTTCAACGGAACAACCTAATGTGACCACGGCAGGCGTGACCACATCTGCAGCAACAACGACGACAAAAGCGGTGACAACGCAAGCGCAAACTACAACTACCGCAGCTGCCACTACTACCAAGGCTGTCGAGGTGAATCCATTTGCTGAATTCTTCGAGATTACGTGGATTGCATCCAGGGATACCACATATGAAGAAGGCGGATTTGATGAGAAGATGTTGGAGGAAAAGTATAACATTGATTTACAACCTTGGGCTGTAAGTACATATGATCCTCAAGGAATTGCCATGATGTTGGCAGCAGGTGATATGCCGGATATCAGCCACTTGGATCATTCTCCTTGGAATGCGGTTCAAATGTACGAGCAAGGATTGACCAGATTGATCAACATTGAAATGTACAAAAAGTATTTCCCGTACTACTATGAATTGATCTTACAAAATGAACCTACTTCCATGATGCACAACAATGTTAGAAATGAAGACGGTTCATTTTCAGACAATTTCTACGGTATTTCCTATGTTGTAGACAACAAATGGTACTACAACGCTCCTTTGGCCAGACTGGATTGGTTGGAGAATATAGGGTATGAAATTGATGCAAAAATGACACCCATTACGTTAACCGATGAAAAGCTCGGTAAATATAGCGGACAGGTATTTATCACCAACTACATTTTCCCCCATGAAGACTTCAATGACATCCTGAGAGCTTTCACGGAAGACGATCCTGATGGAAACGGCGAAGACGATACATATGGTGGTGTCATATTCAACCACAACTTCCGTTCTGCTTGGTGTGATCTGTGGTGGGGACAGTTCGGTGTAAACAGTTCCGATGGTAACTTCATGTATGAAGATAAAGCAACAGGAGACATTGTTCCTTGGTACGCATTTTCCGGTTACAGGGATTACATGGCATGGGCCGTTGATATGCGTGACAAAGGTTACATCAGAACATTGCCGGAAGGATATGAAAGCTTGGCTCCGCAAGGATCTTGGTATGATAACCTGTTGGCAAACTGGATGACCGGTAAAATCGGATATTTCTTCTGTGACAGGCAATACATTTGCAGACCGGACTTCCCGGAATATTCTGACAGACAACCTCCTCAAAGCATTTGGCTCAATGCAGGAGACGAAGATGCTACATTCGTAACATTCCCTGTTTTAGCAGGTCCTCAAGGTGTTGAACCCAATCACAAATGGGGGCAAAGAAGATACGGACTTGATGCATTTGGTTCCGGAACATTCAGAACATGGAACATCGGCGCAGATGTCTCTGATGCAAAACTTGCAAGAGTTCTGACCATGTGGAATGATGGAAACTCCGCTGCTCTTAACGATGAATTCTGGTCAAAAGTTAAATTTGGTATTGAAGGCGTACATTATAAATGGACAGGTGATGCATGGGATTCCGGTATGATCACCACTGATGCCACCAAGATACCTCCTCATTACAAAAAATACGGCGGATTCCTCGGCATTTTCAGATCGGGACCTTCAGGGATTGCGAACGAACCGCAATCGCAATATAATAAGATATTTTACGGTGAAGAATGGTATAAGGATTACTGTATTGAACCGATCAAGTACTGGAGCGCTACTTATGTTCCAACTGAAATGATGGAAAAGTTCACAGAGGATTGGAACACATTTGGTGCTGATATCAATGCGATCCATGCTGATTTCCGTGATCGTTCATGGAATGGCCAAATTGCTAATATTAATACTGAATGGGAACAGTACATCAATCAATTGTACGAAGCAGGTCTAGAAAAGCTTGTCAATGACTACTACAACAATGATGAGTTTATGCTCTACAAGACCCCGGATCTAACATGGAAACAATAAGTAAAAGATTTTTATTGAATGATTTAATTTGAGTGCTTAGATATATTTATATAACCGTACAGGTTTGTTGCTTGTACGGTTTTTTTGTACCTTTTAACATTCATTGTTTTCCGGTATGATAATAGAAAACAAATTTGTTGATTTGAAAAGAAACAAAACGGAGGGATTATATGCCGGATTATTCATTGATATGTATGGAGTGTAAAGAAAAGTTCTCGTTATTCGGATCTTGGCAAAAACGTCAGAATGCTGTTTGCCCGAAATGCGGTTCATCAAAGATCGAGCAGGAGTATACATCAGAAGGCAGGGTAGGTCTAAGACAAATTAAAAAAGAACAAGGATGCCCCATGTCGCAAGGATTAGGGTGTGCCGGTTGTAAGCATCAACACTAAAGTGCACATAAGTGGACACGTACTGTGTTAATATATTATTATTTCTTGTAGTAATTTGTCTTTTCATCTCTTGTATTTTAAATTGTGTTCTTGTATACTTTACATTTAATGAAAGATAGAAGATGGGAAGCAATGACATGGGAAACAAGAATCAGATTTCTGCTTTTAAAGCAATTGTAAAAGATCATATATTATTAACCGACGGTGCAATGGGCACATACTATGTAATGCATCACAATGGTAAAAATACTCCGGAGACAGAGAATATAGAAAATCCGGGCTTGGTCAGAAATATTCACCGTGAATATATCAAATCCGGCGCTAAATTGTTGCGCACCAATACATTTGCGGCAAACTGCAGGACTTTGGACATCGACCATACCACATTGAGAAAAATCATCAAGGCAGGTTACAAAATTGCTGTGGAAGCAGCCAAAGAAAAGGATGTTTTTATTGCTGCAGATATCGGTCCGATTCCCGAAAGTGTTTCGGAAACACCGGGTAAAGCTTATGAGAAAAACAGACTTGATGAATACATTGAATTGTTAGATGCTTTTATTGAAGAAGGCGCTCGGATTTTTTGGTTTGAGACATTCGGAAGAACTGAAGATGTGGAATTTTGTGCCGCACATTTGAAAAATGTATGTCCGGATTCCTTTGTTATTGCACAATATGCCTTTGACGATACAGGGTTTACACGGGAAGGGATATCTCTATCAACTGTCTGCTCAAAAATGATTGAGAACCGGGATATCCATGCCTGGGGATTCAATTGTGCTATGGGCCCTTTGCACATGCTATCTTTGATCGAGCATTTACCGGTGGAGAAAAAATTTTGTTTATCTGCATTACCCAATGCCGGATATCCGCAGATCGAAAATCAAAGGACTGTATATCCCGGGAATCCGGAGTATTTTGCCGATTTGGTGATGAAGATGGTGGAAGCCGGTGCCAGGATTGTCGGTGGTTGTTGCGGTACAACCCCGGAACACATTCAAGCCATTTCCCACCGTTTGTTCGAGGCTAAATACAAGATCAGCCCTAAGACAAAAGAAAAGAAAAAGACAGTTGGATGGATGCCTGCGGTTGCAAATCCTTTTAAAGAGCAAATGGACAAAGGGAAAAAAGCGATTATGGTGGAACTTGATCCTCCCTTTTCATCAGATACTGTTCAAATACTTCAATCGGTTGAATATATTAAGGATTGCGCCGATGTCATCACAATAGCAGATTCTCCCTTAGGAAAGGTTCGAGCCGATTCTTTGGTGATTGCCGCTCAAATCAAAAGAAAAACCGAAGTGGAAACCCTACCTCATTTGTGTTGCCGGGATAAAAATATTATCGGGTTGAAAGCCGGTATTTTAGGAGCTCATGCTGAGGGAATACGAAACATCTTGGTGGTGACTGGTGACCCGCTACCGGGAAATGAAAGAACCAGTGCAAAAAGTGTTTTCAATTTGAATTCAAAAGGATTAATCGGTCTCATCAATGACCTGAATAAAGAGATCTTTGTCAACTCCGAGATCAACATTGGAGCTGCGATCAACCCGAACGTTCCGAATTTTGACGCTCAGTTGAAAAGAACAGAGGAAAAAGTAAAAGCCGGTGCAAGTTTCTTTTTATCACAACCCGTATATAGTGAATGGGCGGTAAAAAACTTATCGCGAATAAAAAAAGAATTGGGAGTGAAGGTGATTGCCGGGATCATGCCCCTTGCAAGCTACAACAATGCAATATTCCTAAACAACGAAGTCCCGGGAATTGTCATACCGGACGAATACGTCAACCGCTTTCATAAGGATATGGATAAGGAAGAGGCTTATCGGACAGGAGTAGCTATTGCTTTGGAGTGTATGGAGATAGCGAAAGATCTGGATGGTTATTATTTTATGCCACCCTTTAACCGTGTCACCATGATTGCTGAAATAATAAAGGAAATGAAGAATAATGAGCAAAGATAAATTGAATCAATTGTTACAAAAGAGGTTTGTTTTGTTAGACGGCGGATATGGAACAGCATTAAACGGAATGGGAATGCCAAACTCAATGTGTCCTGAACAATGGGCCTTGGAGCATCCTGAGTGCTTGAAAAAGTTGTACCGTGGATATATGGAAGCGGGAGCGGACATTATTTATACATTTACTTTAGGTGCGAACCAATCAAAGTTGTCTAATTATAATTTATCTTCACATGATATGGAATTGAACCGTAAATTGGCGTCATTGGCAAAAGAAACAGCATCTGATCAAGTCCTTGTAGCCGGAGACATCGGCCCGACCGGTTCGGGAATCAAACCTATGGGAGACCTCTTGTTCGAAGAAGCCGTGGACATCTATAAAAGACAGGTAAAAGCCCTTTTGGTTGGAGGAGTGGATCTGTTTGTCATAGAAACCATGATTGATATTCAGGAAGCTCGTGCCGCAGCCATTGCCATCAAAGAAACCTGTGATTTACCTTTTATAGTCACCATAACATTTGAAAAAAGCGGTCGTACTGTTGGGGGAACATCTCCTGCTTCGGCTATGATCACCATGCAGAGTCTCGGTGCTAGTGCCGTTGGTTCTAATTGCGGTCACGGCCCGGATTCCATGCTTGAAATCATACATCAAATGTCAAAAGTAGCCACGGTGCCGGTCATTGCCAAACCCAACGCCGGGATACCGCGACTGGTCAACGGACATACAGTGTTCGACATGAATGACCATGCGTTTGTCACCCATAGTAAAAATTTGTTGAATGAAGGGGTTTCTGTTATTGGAGGATGCTGTGGGACGGATTCTAAAACGATTAAAGCTTTATATGATTTGATAAAAGGTAAGGATAGATCTTTTGAAAAACAAGAACCAAAGAGAGGAATTTTATCATCCGGAACCGATTGTATTGTTTTTGACTTAACAACCACCGGGTTGGTGATTGGAGAACGAATCAATCCCACCGGAAAAAAACAATTACAAGAAGAATTGTCATCCGGTCGATATCAATCAGTGTCAGAGCTTGCCGGGATTCAACAAGAAGCCGGTGCAAGTATCCTTGATATTAACGTAGCTGTGCCCGGATGTGACGAAACATCATTGATGAGCGAAGTCGTGGAAAAATTGTCTTGGTCGGTGAATACACCCTTATGCTTGGATTCCGCCGATCCGAATGTATTTGAAAAAGTCTTGAGGATTTACCCCGGAAGGGCATTGGTTAACTCGGTTTCATTGGAAAAAGAAAAGATCGAAAAGATTTTCCCCATTGTAAAAAAATATGGATGTATGGTGATCCTTTTGCCGTTGAGCGGCTCAAAACTGCCGAAAAACAATGAAGAAAAACACGCTATTATTCAAGAGCTTGTACAAACAGCAAAGGAATACGGTTTGTCCGAGCAAGATTTTATCGTGGATGCATTAACCATGAGTATTGCATCCGTTCCTAAAGCCGGGAAAGATATTTTAGAGACAATAGAATATTGCAAGAGCAACGGATGGTTCACCCTGTCAGGTTTGTCCAACATATCTTTCGGGATGCCGGAGCGAAAAACTTTGAATACCGCCATGATCACATTATGTATTCAAAAGGGCTTGAACTTTGCCATTGCAGATCCTTCAAGCGATTTAGTCATGAATGGGATGTACGCCACAAGACTATTAATGAATGACGATCCAGACGGATCCTCCTACATTAAAAATGTCAGGCACAGTGAAAGGGTAGTATCGTCTCAAAAATCTGTTTCTCATCATAAAACGCTTTTAAAGGAAAATGATGATGTTTACAACAGAGTGTTAAAGGGTCAATTTGATTCCATTGTTCAGCAAGTTCAAAAGGAATTGGAACAAGGTGTATCAGCTGAATCCATGATACAAGAACGGTTGATCCCGGCGATTCAAGAAGTGGGAAGCTTGTACGAGAAGAACATTTATTACTTACCCCAATTGATCGCTTCTTCGAATGCCATGAAGAAAGCTGTAGATTATTTGGAACCTTTGTTAATGAAAGAATCAAAGTCTGTTCAAAAACCGGTTTGCGTCATGGCGACGGTAAAAGGAGATATTCATGACATAGGCAAAAACATCGTGTCTTTGGTGTTATCCAACCATGGGTTTGAAATAGTGGATTTAGGCAAGGATGTGGATGCAAACACTATCATTGATGCTGTAATCAAGCATCATGCCAGGATCATCGGGTTATCTGCCCTAATGACTGTCACCATGCGATATATGAAAGAAGTCATTAATTTGAAAAACAAGAAATGCCCTCATGTAAAAGTTATGATCGGGGGAGCTTGTGTCACCTTGGAATATGCAAAGCAAATCGGTGCAGACGGATATGCTGAAAATGCCAATGAAGCGGTGAGAGTCGCTGAAAGTCTGCTGGATTAAATTGAAAAAAGATAATTTTAGATATTTAGATCTTTTTCACGGTATGCAGCCGTCTATTAAGTGTACACTCAATTGAGGAAAACGAAAGGACGATTTATGGAAGAGGAGCTGGTGATCAAGAGCAAGCGAGGGGACAAGGAAGCGTTTTCACAACTTGTGGACGGTTATTATAACCAAATGTTTCTTTTGTCTTTGAGTATTTTAAAAAATCCCTACGACGCTGGGGACGCCTGCCAGGAAGGTTTTCTTACTGCATACAGAAAAATAAGGAGCTTACGGGCCAACAACCGATTTAAAAGTTGGCTTTCCAAGATTATATGGAACTGCTCCAAGGATCTGTATGTGAAAAATAAAAGGAGCCCCCTATCGGAGGAGTTCATTGATTTAGGGGAATTTTACAAGGAAGACACCTTGAAAAACGCGGATGTTTATCATTACTTATTACAATTGAAGGATGAATACCGCGATGTGTTGATTCTTAGGTATTTTCATGATCTCAAGTTAAAGGAGATTGCCCGTTTGACGGGAAGACCGGTCAGTACCGTTAAATCCAGGCTAAGATACGCTTTAATGGCTATGAAAGGACTGATGGAAAATGAATATGAAGGATAAAGCTGACTTTGAAATAAAGGAACAAG
>CALCRE010000127.1 GCA_937894465.1 uncultured Clostridia bacterium | reverse complement strand
AACGACAAAGGGAAAAGGAAAGGATTTTAAACCGTCTTGAATGCGTTTTAGGTGGTTTACCGCCTAAGATCCAAGCAAATGCTGACATTCTACATAGCATACCTTTGGATGGTTATACAAGGACTTTTATGACAATTGATTCATTGGACAATGATAAAATCACGGCATACTTGCTGATCCCGGACAATGTGCCGGAATCCGGTTTTTATAGGGCCGCTTTAGCTTTGCATGAAACCTGTGCCCAGGGTAAAGACGAACCGGCCGGAATCAGCGGTCACCCCAACTTTTTTACGGGCTCGATCTTGTAAAAAGGGGCTTTATGGTGCTTATTCCGGATTTGGTTTGTGCCGGGGAACGGATCAAACCGGGGCAAAAGCCTTATAAAACAAATGAGTTTTACAGCCGCTATCCAAAATGGAGCTATATGGGAAAGGTATTGTATGATCACAGGTAATGTGTCGATTATTTGCTCTCTAGACTAGACGTAGATCAAAGCGGTGTCGGCGTCATCGGCCACTCCAAGGGAGGCTATAACGCGATATCCCTGGCGGCATTTGATGAAAGGGTGAAGGTGACGGTATCTTCTTGTGGATACCAACCGATCACAGGAGAAAAAGACAAGAAAAGATGGATTAGAAAAGGATATGAGCATTTTATGCCGGTGAAAGAGTGCGTGGTGAAACATAACTATTATCCTTTTGAGTTCCATGAAGTGTTGGCTTGTATTGCACCATGAGCTCTTTTTCATGGTACACAAGATATGACGGTTGTTTTCCCGACTACAAGGGTGTTGAGAAACTTCATTCATTGACAAGAAAGGTCTATGAATCAGTTGGAAGACCGAATTGTTCTGCTCCATGACAGGACGGGAAGGGCATGATTTTCCTTTATATGCAAGAGAACGGGCTTATGAATTTATACAACTATATTGATAAAAGGGATGGATTGTTATGATGAAGATGGAACGTTGGAGAGCCAATCTGTATTTTTTATGGTTTGGTCAAATCTTATCCTTAATGAGCTTCGGATTCGGCATTCCCTTTATTCCTTACTATATCCAGGAATTAGGAGTCACCGATCCGGTCAGTGTCAAGTTTTATTTGGGGTTATTGAATTCGTTACCCGGTATAGCCATGGGTATCATGGCACCGATTTGGGGGTTTCTTGCGGACAAAGCCGGTAGGAAGCTCATTTTGTTACGTGCAACATTCTTTGGTATAGTGGTATTGGCCGGAATGGGAATTGTACAAGATGTGGAGCAACTTTTGTTTTTCCGTATTATGCAAGGTGTTTTTACCGGGACTGTGACAGCATC
Source organism: uncultured Clostridia bacterium (assembly GCA_937894465.1). GTDB lineage: Bacteria > Bacillota > Clostridia > JAAYHZ01 > JAAYHZ01 > JAAYHZ01. The sequence goes on along the minus strand of CALCRE010000127.1, from coordinate 4 downwards.
CTAT
>CALCRE010000126.1 GCA_937894465.1 uncultured Clostridia bacterium | reverse complement strand
TTATCGATCTGGATAACGTTATATGAACTTCGATATTATTAGGTTATGCAGTATACATAGTCTGCACCCATGTTTCGGCATATGTTGGATGGTATACTGTTTACAATGCATCCGTCCACCAACAACATGTCATCAATGGGAGTGGGTTTAAAGATGCCGGGAATGGAGCAGCTTGCGCGCACCGCTTTGGCGACCTTGCCGCTGTTTAATACCACAAGCTTTCCTGTTCTTAAGTTGCAAGCGACACAACAAAAAGGTTTGTGCAAATCGGAGAAGTTAATGCGACCGATTCCTTTTTCAACGATACTTTCAATGGAACTTGAATTGTATAAAAATCCATATTTAAACCATATGGATTTTCTTTTAGTGGCAGCTTGAACAAATTTTAACATATTACGCCATGTGTAGCCGTAAGAATAAAGGGCTCCTGCAATACTACCTGCGCTATTTCCTGTTACTACATCGAAGTCGATTCCGTTTTCCTGAAAACATTTTATAGCACCGATGTGGGCAGCCCCTTTCGCTGCACCGCCGCCAAATGTAATACCTAAAGTCATATCTGTTTAATCAACTCCTTTTGGTAAAATATATTAATGTGGCACATGCTTGATGCCCTTATCATACGTAACATCGAAAACATTATACTATAATGTGGCGTAATATGCTATAATACATAGTAAACAAAGAAAATATGATCATATTGTAAAGGGAGAATTAGATGAACACAATTCGTTTTGGTATTGCAGGATGCGGTATGATTGCCGATTGGCACGCTCAATCCATCCTACATGTTGAAGGTGCCGAATTAGTCGGTGCGTCCAGTAGAAATCCTAAAAGCAGGGATGCTTTTTGTTTGAAATATGGAATAAAACCGTTTGAATCCTATGAAGCTATGTTGAAGGATCCATCAGTGGATGCGATATGTATTTGCACACCTAGCGGATTGCATGCTTCTATGGCGGTGCAGGCGGCACAAGCCGGCAAGCATATTGTTGTGGAAAAGCCGATGGCTATTACAACGGCAGAATGTGATCAAATGATAGAAGCTTGTGAGAAATATAATGTGTTACTGTCGGTCATATTCCAATCAAGATATTCCAAACCTTTCCGACAACTGAAAAATGCTGTGGACAAAGGATGGTTAGGACGTATGACTTATGGGGACGTTTACATGAAATTTATCCGGGATCCGGCATACTACACCGGCAGTACATGGAAGGGAACTTGGAACATGGATGGCGGCGGTGCTTTGATGAACCAAGGGATCCACGGAGTGGATTTACTCTTGTATCTCATGGGTGATGTGAAAAGTGTGTATGGACATGCCAAAACACTGGTTCATGACATTGAGACGGATGATACCACTTCAGCGGTGGTAGAATACAAAAGCGGTGCTTTGGGTATTATACAAGCTTCTACATCGGTATACCCCGGAGTACCTCGAAAGATAGAGATCTCGGGCAATCGTGGAACTGTTGTGGTGGAAGAGGATGTTATCACTTCGTGGGACATTAAGGACATGAAAGTGCCGGAGGATGTCATCGTGACGAAAAATGACGACTTCAGCGCAGCGGATCCTTCCGCATTCACCATTGAAGGTCACGTCAATCAATTCACGGACATCGTGAATTCCTTCAGACAAGGGAAAAGGCCTTTTGTGGATCAATATGAAGGCAAGCGTTCTGTGGAATTGGTATGCGCTGTGTATGATTCCTCGAAAAAAGGGATACGAATCGATTTTGACAGATAAGAATTTAATGAATGATATAGGAGATTAAAAATGGGTTTTAAGGGATTGGCACACATTGGTATCTATACGGAAGACATGGAAAGATCCAAGGATTTCTATGTCAATAAATTGGGGTTCGCATTGAATTTTAAAACTACGGTGGATAAAGGTGCCGGAAAATCCCTTAAAATCGCCTTTGTGAAGGCGGGGAACCTTGTTCTTGAGTTATTGGAGCCTTCTGAGAAAGATAGTATTCCCAAAGGCTGCACCGGAGCCGCTAATCACATAGCAATCGAGGTCAAGGACATGGATGATATCGTTCGCAAGCTTTCTCAAAAAGAAATTGTGTTTGAAACCGATCAACCCATATCAATGAATTCACTGGCTCATCCTGCGAAGGTTATATTCTTCAAAGGACCTTCCGGAGAAAGGTTGGAGTTGTTTGAATACTTATGTTAAGGGGGTTTTATGAATACGAAGTCCCGTATATTAATCGTAGACGATGATGTAAATATTTGTGAGCTTGTACGATTGTATTTGGAAAAAGACGGTTATGTTGTGGAGGCCTGCAACACCGGTTCGGATGCAATGGACAAGTTCAAGGAATTTACACCGAATCTTGTTGTGTTGGATATCATGCTTCCCGGAATAGACGGGTTGGAAATATTACGACTGATTCGGAATATAAGCAATATACCGGTCATTATGCTGTCTGCCAAGGGAGAAACGGTGGACAAAGTGGTAGGTTTCCGCCTTGGTGCCGATGACTATATGGTCAAGCCTTTTGACCCGAAGGAATTGGCGGTGAGGGTCAAAGCCGTATTAAGGCGTTTTGAAGGGATTCACACCACTGCCGAAGAAGAAGTTGTTTATCCGGGATTGGTCATTAACAAGACGAATTACACCGTTCAAATCGGGGGGAATGATGTGGAGATGCCTCCGAAGGAGCTGGAGCTTCTCTATTTTCTAGCTTCCAATCCAAACAAGGTGTTTACCAGGGAACAATTGCTTGAACAGGTTTGGGGGTTTGATTTTTTCGGTGATTCCAGAACCGTGGATGTCCATGTGAAACGATTACGGGAAAAGCTCGAGGTTGCCACCGGATCTTGGCGGTTAAAAACAGTGTGGGGAGTAGGATACAAATTTGAGGTAAAATAATGCGATTTGGTGTTTTCCACAAAATCATCGGCATATTTGTTATCATATCCATCATTACGTTTACCATTATCAGTGGAATACTGTATTTCTTTTTAAATGATTATTTTGTCAATGAAAACATCGGTAACTTGGAAAGTGGTGTTGAAAAGGTTAGTGATGCATTCGAGCAATATTTCACTTGGTATAATGAGTTCGATAAAATGGAATTTAATCTTGCTTTGCAAATGAAAAAGCAAATATGGATTTTATTTAACTCAAGTGTACAATACATTGGCAATACCACCAATGCGGACATTTGGATCGTGACGGAAGAGGGGGAGATTTATTTTGCATACCCCGAATTGCCTGCTTCAATTAAAAAGGAATATATGGGAAACGGAGGTTATGTACAATTACCTGTCGGAGAACAGTATGTAAAATTACTGAACGATGAGGAAAACACATTTGTGGAGCTCGGAGACTTTTACGGATTTTTTAACGACGACGCCTATCGCTATGTTTCGGACACATGGCTGACATACGGTAAAAAGTTTCAGCTTCAATATAAAGACTCCATTAGTAGTAACGATAATGTTTACCTGGTCTATATGCATATACCTGCTTCACAAATAAAGCGTACACAAGAAAAGATCATTGTTTACTTGTGGATCTCTATTATGATTTCATCTTTGTTGGCGTTTGTGTTGATCTATATATTGGCCAAAAGGCTGATCAATCCTATTCAACAAATGAACAGGATGTCCAAAGTCATCGCATCCGGTGAATATACCCAAAGGTTGGACATCAACAAGAAGGATGAAATCGGCGAATTAGCCGAAAACTTCAATCAAATGATTGATTCGTTAAAAAAGAACGAGGATTTGCGTACTCGTTTCGTTTCTAATGTTTCTCATGAGTTGAGAACACCCATGACCACCATTAAGGGGTTTGTGGCGGGAATTTTGGACGGAACCATTCCGGAGGACAAGCATTCATATTATCTTAACATTGTAAAGGACGAAGTAGATCGGCTATCCGGGGTGGTAAACGATCTGTTAACATTGTCCAGATTAGATTCCGATGATAGAGAAATTCTATTTGAAAACTTTGATGTGCAAGAAGTGATAAGACGAGTGATCATTAATCTGGAAAGCTTCCTAGAAGAAAAGAACATTGATTTGGATGTGCGTTTCTGCACGGAATTCCTTTATGTATACGCCAATAAAAACTCCATCGAACGGGTTGTGTATAATTTATTGCACAACGCCATCAAGTTTTCTCATCCGAAGGGCGTGATCCGGATTATCACCACCATTGAAGACCATTCAGCCGGTATCACAGTGGAAGATTTCGGGATCGGTATTCAACCTGAAGAAGTTGAAAATATATGGGATCGTTTCTATACAGTAGATAAATCCAGGGCAATGAACGGTACCGGAACCGGCTTGGGGTTGTCGATTATAAAGAACGTGATGGAAAAGCATAATCGTCCTATTACGGTGGAGAGCCAACCCGGTACGGGGACAAAATTCTACTTCACTCTGCCGTTATCTGAAAAATAAACAATTTTATCCGAATTAAAAATCCTCTTATTATTTTAAATTGTTAACATTTTATTCATATCAAATTAAAAATTTATCGATATTATAATGATAATGAAAAGAGAATGAATTGATCAATTTAAATGATCAAAAGTATGTATGAAAATACCTATAAAAGAAACAATAATGAAAGGGGTAAAAATTATGGATTATTTTGATATGAACAGAAGACACACAAGCTCGGATTTTGATTTCCCGGATGACAGGATCGGAAGAGGACGCAGACAACGTAAAGGTGTCGGATTGGTTACTGTGATTATCATTGCCTTACTTACTTCTATAGTAGGCGGTGGAGTGACCTATCTTGCAATGACATCCTTAAACCAGGTAACAGCTGAAAGTACACTGGATACCACCCCTGCCTCGTCACAAAACGGAAACACGACAGAGGTTGTCACAAAATATGAAATTCAAAAAATCGACTCACCGGTGGTGGCAATTGCAGATAAGGTCAGCCCTTCAGTGGTTGGGATTGTTTCCACATACAGCATTACGGATTTCTTCTTTGGGAACAGACAAAGCGGTTCGGAAGGCAGCGGAATTATCATAGATGCGGAAAACGGATATGTAGTGACAAACAACCATGTTATAGAAAGCTCTATGAATACGAAAAGCAATGACTTGTTGGCCGGTGCAAGAATTGAAGTCATTCTGCCGAGAGAGCCTGACAAACGCTACGCTGCAACAGTTGTCGGCCGAGACAGTGAAACAGACTTGGCTTTATTAAAAATTGATGCACCCAATCTGGTTGCAGCGGAATTAGGCGATTCGGACGACTTGAAGGTGGGAGAATTGGCGGTTGCGATTGGTAATCCGGGAGGATCGGATTTCTTGAGCTCTGTAACTGCAGGAGTTATCAGCGGATTGGACCGAAACATAGGTTGGAAGAGCGAAGAAGGCAATGTATACACATTGATTCAAACGGATGCGGCAATTAACCCCGGAAACAGCGGAGGCGCTTTGGTGAACAGTCGCGGTCAGGTTGTGGGTATTAACACAGTAAAAATAACGGCATCCGGTTATGAAGGATTGGGTTTTGCAATCCCCATCAACAGAGTGAAGGAAATCACGAATTCCCTGCTTAAGGATGGATACGTGAGCAGAAACAGGCCTTGGTTAGGCGTGAGCATCTCAACACAGTATAACGAACAAGTTGCCACTCAGTTTAAGTTGCCTGCCGGTGCATATATAGTTGAAGTGACAGCCGATTCACCTGCAAAATTGGCAGGATTGAAAGTGAATGACATTATCACAAAGGCTGACGGAAAAGAGATTAAAACAGGAAACGAATTGATTGAAATTGTTAATAAGAAGTCTCCCGGTGATGTAATAAGTATTGAGTATTATAGAACAGAGACCAAAGAGACAATGCAGGTCGATGTAATAATCGGTGACGAAAGATAATCGATAAATGTTCAACTTCCTATAATATATCAGCGAGCGGTGGAAACACCGCTCGCTGTATTTTATCCAAGGATATGACAGTTGTGAATATTTTGTAACACAATTATTTTTGAAACATATAATGTAATAAAATACTCGTGCCGGGGAGGGTCATGGATATGAAGATTGTCGTTGTAAAAATGCCTAAATTTATAGGCAATGTCTTAAGAAAGATCTTTCGGATCGGGAAGTGAGTTCAATCGCATGAGGGGAGCCAGTGAAGTTTACTAGATGCCGGCTCCCGTTGTTTTTTTAAAAACAAAAAATGACGGATTGTTCCGTCATTTCATTGCTGAATCATATGCATAATATTAGACTGCTCTTTCCACTTTGTTTGAGCGAAGACATCTAGCACATATATTGATCCTTCTAGTTGTTCCGTTCTTAACAACCCTGACTTTTCTGATATTGGCTTTAAAACTCCGATTCGTCCTTCTGATAGAATGACTAACATTATGTCCGAAAGTCGTACCTTTTCCGCAAATTTCACATTTTGCCATGTTGTTTGCACCTCCTGTCTTTACTCATTAACGCATTTATTTACATTAATAACTATGTTACAAAATTTATTAAAATCACAGCAACAACAATATTACCACATGTTCTATACTGTTTGCAAGACATTTTAAAAATTTTTATTTTAAATGAGCGCATTCCTTTTTTAAATATTATATAATATTTCTGTAAGCGTATAGTAAGGTTTTCCACCATCTTAGAGGAATACTAAAAATTTTTTGTATGGGAGTGATGCAAGCAATGAATTTTGTTAGGAGAATAATCGCTTTCTTAAAAAGATTAAAAATAAAAAAGGACATTGGTATAATTTTGGAGATTCATAAAATAGCTTCAGGAAAAGGTGAAAAAATACCATTACTACAGAAAAGGGATGTAAAAGAGACTTTTCAAAAAAGCAAGGAAAATTGTTTGGATTATATCCGTTTCATTGAAAAGCATCAGTTGGAAAATGAAAAGAAACAAATTATACCTTTGTTTGAAGAAACTGAAGATTTACTTTACCCTAAACAGATGTTGGATAGAGAACTCGAAAAAGCAAATAAGCAATACGATGACATCTATTCTATTGTAAATAACGCCGGAGAGAAGTTGTTAGAGTTAAGGAGAAAATCGGTTAATTTAATTGAAAAAGTTGAAAAGTTAGTAAGTAGTATTGCTATGAGTGCTAAGAAGTTCGACAAGGATTTCGAGGAAATAAAAATTCATAAAAATAAGTTCAAAGGTGCACTTGAGTATGGTCAGGAGCAACAAAAGGCTTTGGTAAGATCAGCAAGAGGTGTCGGTACCGGAGTGACTGCTGGTATTGCCGTAGCAGCTATATCACCGAAAGTGGCAATGTGGGTTGCAACGACATTTGGAAAAGCTTCGACAGGTACCGCTATATCTGCGCTAAGTGGCGCAGTAGCAAAGAATGCGGCATTATCGTGGCTTGGAGGCGGTGCAGTTGCAGCCGGTGGCGGAGGAATGGTTGCAGGTAAAGCCTTGTTAGCACTGTCAGGTCCTATTGGTTGGGCAGTATCCGGAGCCTCCCTCCTTGTCAGCATACTGAATCTAGTGCGTAAATACTATAATGCAAATAAAAGCAAGAGAGACGAAATAATACATATGAAAAATTATATTGAATCATTAAAAGAGCTAAAGGAAAACATCGACCATATTTCTAAAAAGACTGCAGAGCAATTGAAGGTTGTCCGTCAACAATGCTCCTGTTGACAAAAGATGAAACACAAACATTATTCATTGTTTTCTAATGATCAGAAAAATGTGTTAGGAGCTCTTGTCAATAATACGAAAGGTTTAGCGGTTCTGTTGGGAAAAACATTGACCGCTGAAGATCAATGATGAAAATAATTAAAAAAAAACTTATGAAAAGCAATCAAGAACAAGCAGTTGCCTCCTGGATCAATTATTTAAATCAGACTCGCTTGGATGAACTGCTTGGCACATTAAGTTCACAAAACATGAACCTTGATAAAGCGCAGGGAACAATTGATGAAAGTTTTTCGGTAATAAGCAAGAACATCATTGAACGAAATCGTGGTGGTAGTAAGGGAATGCATGGCTTTATCGCTGAAGTGGCCGAATGCGGCATCGGTAATGCAAGACGTGAAATTCAAGGGAAACTACCCAATTATATATGGATAAACGATAATGGACCTGCGGATTTAATGCGTGATGGAATTTTTATTCAGCAAAAATTCGCAAATGCTGGAAACCATCTTTCCTTACAGGCAATGAAACAACATTTATCTTCATATCCAAAATTTTTAAGACAGGGAGGAAAGTATCAAATTCCTAAAGATCATTACAATCAAATTATGTATTTATTGTCCGTAACCAAAGAAAAGGCAAACAAAATGCCAACTCAAACAGGTGAGTTTTCACTTAAACAGTGGCAAGAGATACAGGACTTTTTTCGAAATGGTGACATAAGGATTACAGATATTGAACCTTCTAAGCTCACATATCAATCAGTTCAAGCCGAAAATATTGAGAGCACACTGAAAATTGAAAAAAACTCATTAAAGGAAACTGATCAGAAAATAAGAGACGATGCTTATAGAAAAAGCAAACCGACACTACAAGAAGGCATGAAAGCAACGGTAGTTTCCGCTGCAATTGAGGGCGGTACTTCTTTTTGCTTTTCAATCATAAAAAAACGCAAGTCCGGAAAGCGAATAAAAAATTTTACAAAAGAAGATTGGTCTGAGATATTCTTAGAATCCGGAGTCAGCTTTGCGAAAGGTGAAATAAGAGGAATAAGCATATATACACTGACAAATTACACGGCGACTTCTGCATCGGTTGCAAGTTCACTTGTTACTGCATCCTTTGGCATTGCAGAGCAAGCATTTCTTTATAGGAACAAACGAATAACGGAAGAACAGTTTATTATAAACTCCGAGATTCTTTGCCTGGATGCATCGGTTAGTGCACTGTCCTCCTTCATTGGTCAGGCTCTTATTCCGGTACCGGTGCTTGGAGCTGTGATTGGCAATACAGTGGGAACTCTCTTGTATCAGATTGCAAAAGACAACCTTTCAAAGAAAGAGCAAAAACTGATAAACGAATACCTTAAATCTTTAGTGGAACTGGATATCCAACTGGACATGAAATATAGAGAATGCATCAGAAAGTTGAATATTGATCTTAAGCGCTATTATGAATTATTGGAAAGAGCATTCTCTCCTGACTGTAGGAGCGCTTTCACCGGATCGATTATGTTAGCGCAACACATTGGTGTACCTTCTGAAGAAATATTGAAATCAACAGAAGAGATTGATGCATATTTTACAGAAAGGACAAGGTGATAACGGATGCAATTGTTAAAATGTATATATTTTGGTGTATATGCTTATTGAGGTTATGATATAATTTAGTTATACTTGGAAGAGGAGCAAAAGAATTATGACCTTCGTGAAGATGATACACTCCGGTATGATGTTTCAAAACCCCAAACCGTATTTGCGGAGTGAAAATGGATACTTTCCGTCTGTTGTTCAATGTGAAAACGGTGATTTGGTGGCGACAGCCGTCATCGGAGAGGCTTTTGAAGCGGTGAATTTGCGTAATTATCTGTTCCGATCGGAAGACTATGGGGTTCATTGGGAGTGCCAAGGCCTTTTATATGAGCCTGATTCGGAATCGGTGTCCGAAGTCTGTCGGATTGCAAAAAGCAGGACAGGGGAGTTGTCGGCTTTTATCATGCGGCATGACCGAACCAAAAAGGAATTCGGTTTGACCAATCCGGATACACTGGGGTTTGTTCCTGTCAAATTGTTGATGTCTTTCTCAAAGGATGACGGATATCATTGGAGCAAGCCTGATGTCATAAAACCACCTTTGACAGGCCCGGAATTTGAAATGTGCTCCCCGGTATCCTATTTGGACGACAAATGCATGTTGCCCACATCCACTTGGCCGGATTGGGAAGGTTACCGTCCTGAAGGGCTGAAGATGGTGGCGTTTTTATCTTATGACCAGGGAAGAACCTGGCCGGAATACACCACCGTCATGCAAAGCAAAAAAAACAACATCTATTTTTGGGAATCTAAGATCATACAAATTGATCAAGGTAGACTGTTGGCTGTTGCATGGGCTTATGATGAGAAAGCAGGACATGATTTGGAGAATCACTATGCAATCAGCTATGACGGGGGAAAATCCTTCTCCTGCTGTATGTCTACCGGGTTGAAAGGGCAAACGTTAACGCCTTTGTATTTGGGAGACGGTGTGATCTTAAACGCATATCGTAGAATAGATCGGAAAGGTTTGTGGCTGAACTTATCGAGAATAACGGGAGAGAAATGGGTTACCCAAGAAGAAATACCCTTGTGGGGAACCGGTATGGATAAGCTCACAATGCACGGCAGTCAAATGTCAGAGAACTTCAAGGCTTTGAAATTCGGAGCACCTCACTTGCTAAAGTTAAAGGACGGATCCATATTCTTAAGCTTTTGGTGTGTGGAAGACGGTTTGGGAATCATACGGACTTGTCATTTTACTTTAGAATAAAAATAACGGTTATCAATACATAATATAGTTATTCAACAAAGGAGAAAAGCCATTGAGAACATTTATAGCAATAGAATTTGACCGGGAGACAAAAGAAGCCTTACATGAGTACAGTAGAGAAATCAGACTGATGACCAAAGCCGGAAATTTCTCATACAAAGAAAATCTGCACCTGACGGTGAAATTCATCGGAGAGGTACAAGAAAATGATATTCCCATAATCAAAAGGATTATGGATGAAGCAAGCGGATTAGTTGAACCTTTTGATATCGAATTTACCGGGCTCGGAAGTTTTAAGACCGGCTCGGATCACATTTTATGGATCGGAGTCAAAGCATCGGATCCATTGATCGAAACATGTAAATATGTGAATGCAGCTTTGTTTGCCAAAGGTTTCAAGGGAGACAACAAACCCTTTAAACCTCACATCACATTAGGACGTCGTGTATTATTCAAAACAAGTATGGAGGATATAAAAAGCAAAATCAAACCGGAAATCAAACCTGTTCACGCAAAAGGTTTGACCTTGATGGAAAGTGTCAGAGTACGAGGCCGATTGATGTATATTCCTATTGCTCATTCCGGCATCACAAAAAAATAATAGCAACAGACACGGAAAGGAAAGATGCATATGATTATGAAAATGAGAAAGCTCTTATTAGTCGTTTTTTCATTTGCAATGGTTTTTATGTTATTGCTCTCTTCTTGCAGCAATAAGGACAACTCGGAGAAAGACAACCAAGACAAAGTTACAGTCGGCCAAAGTAAACAACCGGAGGAAGTTGAAATGATTGTTAATAATTATGTGCGACCCATGTCTTTTTACCAATATTCATTACTCTGTTTGGAAACCGATGGGAATGCCCAAGATCGATTGGATGATCTGTTTGAACAATCCCCCCCTTACAGCATATCAAAAAGGTTCTATTCCGGTGAGGATATGAACTATAAAGACGAGTTCAAAATCGTGAAGGATAATCAAAACCTCTACATACAGCTATATTATGATATTATACCTTCTAACAACGAGTCCAAGCACAGACAACACACGATTTTGCTTAAAGAAGCTGATGGCGAAGGCCCGATCTACACCCTCGGTGTAATCTATGAAAAATC
>CALCRE010000125.1 GCA_937894465.1 uncultured Clostridia bacterium | reverse complement strand
CATGATCATAATTATACTAAACTCATGTGTGTCTGGCAAATCGGGTATGGGTCAATAAGTATAAGAAAATTATAGGGGATAAAGTTGATTAAAGATTTAAAAGCATCGTTTGTGGCCATGGACACTCGGACAACTGTTCCGTCATTTACACGAACAGCATAATAGAATGTCTTTATACCCAAAGTATTAGAATGATGGACCGCTTCCCCGTAGCCGGATAGCACCGCATTTGCAATCTCAGGTCTGTTAAGGTGGTTTCCCATGCTTTTTGCATCTGAAGCACTGTCATACAAAACAGTTCCGTCCGATGCAATCCAAGTGATTCGTCCTGTACTACCTTGCCTTTTTGCCTCGGTAAAATATTCTTGACCACTTAAGTTATATCCGGTAGAAATAAAAAGAGCTTCATTTCGAATCTCAAACTTCATACGATTATGAAACTCTTGATAAATGATACCTGTTAAAAGGATGGAAGAAAAAATGATCGTTATAATGACCAACAGCAACATACTATTGTAAATACGCTTTTTCATCAGTTTCCTCCGATTTTGTATCCTACACCTCTGACTGTTTCAATCACTGAACCGGCGTCACCTAGTTTTTGTCGCAATGTACGTATATGTACATCCACTGTCCGGGTTTCACCTTCGTAATCATACCCCCATACTTCTTCGAGGAGCTTATCCCTGGTCATCACAATACCTGCATTTTCCATTAAATATTTTAATAGAGCAAACTCTTTAAATGTCAATGTGACTTCTTCTCCGTCTGCAACCACCAAATGTCTGTCCAAATAAATCGTTATTCGTTCATTGGATAACTCTTCCGTATCAGTCAAAGATCCGGATCGTCTCAAAACAGCTTTGACTCGAGATAAAAACTCCATGATGCCGAAGGGTTTGGTGATATAATCATCTGCTCCGGTATCCAGACCCAACACTTTATCGTATTCAGAACTCTTAGCAGTGAGCATAATCACCGGAATATCTTTTGTTTTGACCGAAGTCTTCAACTTTTTTAATATTTCCATTCCATCTTCGCTCGGAAGCATGATATCAAGCAATATCAAAGAAGGTAAAGTCTCTTCCAATGCAACGTAAAAAGGTTTGCTTTCGCTGAACCCAAGAGCCTCATACCCACCTGATTTTAGTGCATAAATAATCAGTTCCCGTATGCTTTTGTCATCTTCCACGCAATATATCATTTATTGACACCGCCTATGTGTTTTCCTGCAATGGAAAACACAACCCACTCAGCTATATTGGTTGCATGATCTCCGATTCGCTCAAAGTATTTTGCAATCATCATCATATCAATTGCAAACTCACCATTTTTTACATCATGGCTGATCAGCTTGATTAAATCTGCTTTTACTTTGTTAAACAAATCATCCACCACGTCGTCGTACTCTATTACCGACCTGGCTAAATCCAAGTCCTGACGAACATATGCGTCTATACTATCTGTAACCATCTTAATGGTGGCTTTTGCCATTTCTTCAATGTGTCGGGTGTCGTCCGTGGCCTTAATGTTGGCTAACATGGTGATTTCCGATATATCAGCAGCCTGATCCCCGATTCGTTCCATATCAGTGATCATCTTGAGTGCAGAGGAAATTTGACGTAGATCACTCGCCACCGGTTGTTGTTGAAGAAGTAACTTCAAACACAGGGCTTCAATATCCCTTTCCTTTTGGTCGATGATATCATCGGATTTAATCGCTTTCTTGGCAAGTTCCACATCGCCGTATACCATTGCTTGTGTTGCATTTGTGATTGCGCCCTCGCATAAAGCACCCATTTCGATCATTTGGGTTTTTAGATGTGCCAGTTGTTCATCAAATTTACTTCTCATTATCCGAACCTCCCGGTTATATAGTCTTCAGTGCGCTTATCCTTCGGCATGGAGAACAACTCTTCTGCTGAATTGTATTCAATCATTTCTCCTAAAAGGAAAAACGCTGTTGTATCTGCAATACGAACTGCTTGTTGCATGTTATGTGTTACTATAACTATAGTATAATCTTTCTTTAATTCCAAAGCAAGTTCCTCTATTTTAGAGGTAGATATGGGGTCTAGTGCCGATGTGGGTTCATCCATCAAAAGCACTTCCGGTTGAACAGCCAATGCTCTGGCAATACACAGTCTCTGTTGCTGACCACCGGAGAGTTCCAATGCACTTTTTTTCAATCGGTCTTTCAATTCATCCCAAATGGCGGCATTACGAAGTGATTCTTCAACCACATGATCCAATTTAATCTTTGAACGGACCCCATGGGTTCTAGGTCCAAAGGCAATATTATCATAAACACTCATGGGAAACGGATTGGGCTTTTGAAAAACCATCCCCACTCTTTTTCTGAGCATATTAACATCCATATCTCCATATATACTCTCATGATCCAGCTTTATATCTCCGGTAATACGGCAACCTTCTATCAGGTCATTCATACGGTTCAAGCATTTGAGCAATGTTGACTTACCGCAACCGGAAGGACCGATTAAGGCTACAATCTCATTTGCATCGATGTTCATATTTATATTTTTCAATGCTTGAAAATTGTCGTAAAACAAATCCAGATTTTCTATTCGAATTTTATTCACAAATACATCCTTTCCTGTTCTTAATAAAATCAGAACCGTTGCAGTCTTTTTGCAATAGCTTCTGAAAACCAGTTAATCAAGACTACAATGACCAAAAGTACCACCGCAGTTCCATATGCCTGATTGACATACAACCCTTCACTGGTAAGAGCATACATATGAACAGCCAATGTACGGGTGGAGTCGAACAAAAAGTCTCTTCCTTTCGCTATTTCAGCCACCGATCCTGCTGTATAGATCAATGCAGCGGTTTCTCCAACGATTCTTCCGATACCCAATATGACACCGGCTAAAATCCCCGGCATAGCTGAAGGAAGCACAATTTTAAATACGGTTCTGAGTTTTCCTGCACCAAGTCCGTAGCTTCCCTCCCGGTAGATATCCGGTACCGCTTTTAATGCTTCTTCCGATGTTCTCATAATCAATGGCAAAATCATGATGGATAGCGTAAATGCACCTGCTAAAAGGGACATCCCCCATCCTAATGCTATGACAAAGAACAACATACCGAAAAGACCATAAACAATAGATGGTATTCCTGACAAAGTTTCAGCTGTCAGTCGTACAATCTCCACAAGCTTGTTTCCCCTTTTTGCGTATTCCACCAGATAAATAGCGGAAAAGATACCGATGGGGGCTGAAATTAATAATGCGATTCCCACCATGTATAATGTATTGATTAACGCCGGCACCAAAGATACATTGACGGAATTGTATGTCCACTCAAATAATGACGGTGTTAAATTCGGTATCCCTTTGATTAAAATATACCCTAGAAAGAATAAAATAAATAAGATGGTAAGTACAGTTGCAAACATCACCAAGGAAAATAAAATCATTGAGACGGGATTACGCTTATAGGCTTCGAATTTCTGCCGAAACGTAACAGTATTAATGGTATTCATCAGCGAGCCCTCCTTTTTAACAAAGACAATAACAAGTTGATGATCAGAATAAATACAAATAACACAACACCGGTTGCAATCAGCGCTTCCCTATGTAAATCAGCTGCATAACCCATTTCCAACACTATATTTGCCGTCAGTGTCCTGACCCCTTTTAAAATGCCTTTCGGCATTCTCGGTTGATTTCCCGCTACCATAATAACCGCCATGGTTTCCCCAATGGCTCTGCCGATTCCTAAAACCACCGCTGCCATGATACCTGATTTTGCAGCAGGCAGCTCAATAAAGAAAACGCTTCTTTCATGGCTGGCACCAAGTGCTAATCCGCCTTCGTAGTAATGCCGAGGAACCGCTCTGATGGCCGATTCGGTAACACCGATAATGGTGGGTAAAATCATGATACCAAGTAAAAGTGACGCTGTCAACATGCTCTGTCCGGTACCTCCGAAAGTATCACGAATGAATGGAACAATGACAACCAGTCCAAAAAATCCGTATACGATGGAGGGAATACCTGCAAGCAAGTTAATCGCCGGTTTTAATACACGATATAATTGATCAGGGCAATATCTTGCCATAAAAACCGCTGTTAATAAGCCGATGGGAACACCGATGACGGTAGCTCCTGCTGTAACATAAATACTGCCTAAAATCATAGGCAATATACCATAGGAAGGAGGTATATCCACCGGCTTCCATGTTCTACCTGCCAGGAATTTAAAGATCCCGATCTCACCCATGGCAGGAATACCATTTACAAATAAAAAGAGGCAAATAAGTGCAACAGCTAGGATACTCGCGCAAGCCGCTACAAAAAATATGCCCTTCATAAATCTTTCTTTCAATTTATTCATTCGTAATTCCTCTTAAAAGCCAGTGGACGCATTATTTAAAACGCTCCGCCGGCTTGTATTTTCGGATTTTTATTTTTTTATTTTACATCATCCCAGGATGTTATTGCTCCTGTGAAAATGTCTTTGATTTGATCCATTGTGACATTGCTGACGCTATTATTTTTGTTAATGATTACTGCGATACCGTCTAATGCGATGACTGTTCCTTCTAATTTCTCTTTTTCACTGTCTTTCATTTCTCTAGAAGCCATTCCGATATCAACTGTTCCTTCTGCTGCTGCGTTCATACCTGTTGTGGAGTCGCTGAGTTGAACTTCGATTTGGGCTTTGGTATTTACCTCCAAGTATGCTTCTTTCAATTTTTCGATAACCGGTGTTACAGAAGAGGATCCGCCGACTACGATTTTGCCGACCGGCTTTGTTCCATTGTATGCACCTGCATCTGAAGAAGAGATGTAACCGTTGTCTTCAACAATGGCTTGGCCGTCGCTGCTTAAAATAAAGCTGATGAAATCTTGAACCAATTCGTTCGGGTTTGCTTTGGTTGCAATATTGAAAGGTCTGAAAACTTTATACGTGCCGCTTTTGATGTTGTCGATGGTTGCTGTTGCACCGTCTACATTAACGGCTTTAACAGTGTCATTCAATGAACCTAATGAAATGTATCCGATTGCATTCTTGTTTCCTGCTACTGATGTAAGAACTACGGACGTGCTGTTTACAACGGTGGCTTCTTCTGTGGTTTTATCGACTTTGTTTCCTGAAGTATCTTTTTCTTGAATACCTGTCAATTCAATAAACGCACCTCTTGTACCTGAACCGTCTTCACGAGATACAACAACTATATCGTTGTTGCTGCCTGAGCATCCTGTAAACAAAGCTGTCAGCATCATAACGCTAATCAAAATCGCACTTACAAGTTTAACCTTTTTAATCATATCAATTTTCCTCATAAAATTTTTCTTGACAGATTTATAGTACAACCTACAAGTTAAAGAATAATACATGCTTTGGTAAAATCATTGTTAAATCGTAGACTCGTTTTTCTTTTATTTTACCCCGAATATGCTTGATTATGTAAAAACCTTTATAGAAAAGGTGCAACCAACCTTTGCTTTTTCGTACAACAACTTCATTATACAATAAAGGAGAGCAAGTAGATCAAGGAGAAACGTTTGAACCATGAAAAGCAAAGTTAACAACGCAAAATATTTATTTACATACGCATGGAATAAGTGTAAGCCTTTGTTTTTTACCACTTCGGCTAAATATATTTTTTCCGCATTTTTACCCCTGATCAATATTATAGGTATCGGTGCCGTCGTGGATGCACTCATTCAAGGATCTAACAGAGCCCAAGTTACAAAGATCATTCTTCTTTACCTCGGTATTAACCTATGTATATCCATCTTAAAAACAGGGATCACCTATTTCAACAATATCGTCACGAGAAAGGCCTCCGATATCACCCAACTCGATTATATGTCTGATTGTATTTTTATAAATTATCATTATGTAGAAGACGGAAGCATTTTGGACTTGAAAAATAAATCCATACGAGCACATCCTGTCTGGTTTATTGACAGTACATTCAATCTGTTGTTATATATCTTGCAATTCGGAGGAATTTTCTATCTGTTCATTACACTGAAGCCTTGGTTTCTATTATTCATCGGATTAACCTCATCCATATCTATCTTTCTTAATTTTCAAAAGCAAAAATTCGACTACAATTTTCAAAATGCTCAGATCAACGCTAACCGAAAACTGGATTATCTTTTTTACACCATGTCCGACTATAAATATGCAAAGGAGATTCGAATAAACTTAGTCGACCGGTTTATCTCTGGAAAATATGCTTCCCTGATGAAAAAGCAAATGAGTGAACTTGGTATTTTGTCACATCAAAACCTCTCGGTAAATCTTCTCGTCACAGTGATTACCGTGCTTCAGACAGTACTTATTTATGCATATTTTTCGTATCAAGTAAGCAAAGGCAGGATTGGAATCGCTGAATACACTGTACTGCTCGGAGCTACAACACTCCTTGCATCCGGTCTTTTTGGTTTCTTTGACTTAATCGGTAAGATTGATAAAACATTATCGTATACCGATTTATTTCGTGCATATCGTGATAAAGTGAAAGAATACAGCAATATATCATCCGGGGAATACAGCAATCCTCCAATGATCCATTGGGACACGGTGGAAATCGAATTTTCCCATGTTACCTTTTCTTATCCGGGTAGCAATAAAAACATTCTTGAAGATGTCTGCTTTAAGATAAAAAGCGGAGAAAAGATCGGTATTGTAGGGCTCAATGGTTCCGGCAAAACAACCCTCATCAAATTATTATGCCGTCTTTATGACCCAACATCAGGCCGGATTTTGGTAAATGGTGTTGATATTAGAACCATACCCCACGGTGAGTATATAAGAAAACTCGGTATAGTATTACAAGACTTTTGTCTGTTTGCGTATTCCATCAAAGAAAACATTGTTTTTGACAGTGAGGTTCACGAAGATCACGTTGAAAAAGTCATAGAGAAAAGCGGATTGTCCGGGAAAATATCCGGTTTGGAAAATGGTGTCCATACATTTCTTTATAAAACATTGAATGACTGTGGAATCGAAGTTTCCGGCGGAGAAGGACAAAGATTAGCTTTGGCTCGAGCTATGTATAAAGCCCCGTGTGTGATGATTTTAGACGAACCCACTTCCACACTGGATCCGCTGGCAGAATATAAGCTGTTCTCGAAGTTATCCGAGATTGCAAACGATAAAACAACTTTGTTTATATCTCACAGATTGTCTTCCACAAGATTTTGCGATCGCATTTTTGTAATGGCAAACAAGGGTATCGCCGAATGTGGGAGCCATGATGAGCTCATGGAGCAAAACGGAATCTATGCAAGTTTATTTGCATCTCAAGCAAAGTATTATGAAAGAGCGGTAAATAAAGAATGAAAAAATACAATTCTACAATTCGAATGATATCTAAAACCGAACCGTCGTTTATGATATGGATGCTTGCTCAAATCATCATCAGTTCCATGATTCCCATTTTAACGGTTTATGCGCCAAAACTCATTATTGAAGCTTTGACAGATGAAAAATCGTTTTCAAATGTCTTACGTATTGTTATGCTCTATGGTGTTCTTTTATTGATATTGAACTTTATAAACACAAATTTTGAAAGCAAATCCAAACTCGCAGCTGATAGATTTACAAAAAAGCTTCGATTTGAAATCGGAAAAATCACCATGTCTATGGAGCTTTCCGAAATAGAGAGCACAAAGACAGCCGAAGTTGTCAACCTTGCAAAAAAGGCCTCCAACCTCACAGAAACATTGGCTTTCCTGCAGCGCATGATATCAAACGCCATCACTGTCGTCGGATTATCCTATATGATCGCAAGGCTTGATTTTCTATTTCTAATCACTGTTTTGATCGTGGTGGGACTCAAATCCCTTTTTGCATTTCTCAGCTTTCGATACCAAGCAAAAGCACGTCTTTTATCTGCTCAAAATGAACGTGTGGGAAACTATTTGCATGGAATTGCTTACTTTAATCCGGGAGGAGCAAAAGAAATTCGGGTTGGCAATCTCCAAAGTTGGTTTATGAATAAGATCAAGGTTTATCGCAATCAAATGGTCAACCTGCAATACATAGATTTTAAAAATACTGCCTTGTTTGACACCATTTCAGCCCTTGCCATAGCATTACAATCATTTATTGTTCTGTTTCTATTATCAGCCGATTACATGGAAGGACATATTTCCATTGCGGACTTCACCATGATTTTTACAGCCGTAACTACGCTGACATCTTCATTATCTGTTTTCAGTGAACAAATCGGGTTTTTAAAGAAACAAATGATGACGGTGTCTGATTACAACAAGCTTGTTTCCATGCACAGAAATGAAAATGACGGTGTGACGGGAAAAATGACCGAAGCCGATATTCCAAGCATAGATGAAATTGTCTTCGAGGATGTGACATTCAACTACCCGAATTCTCCTTTGCCCGCCTTAAAAGATATCAATATAACAATCAAAAGAGGAGAAAAACTTGTAATTGTCGGCCTAAACGGTGCGGGAAAATCCACCTTCATCAAGCTGCTATGTAAGTTCTACAAGCCTACAAACGGTAGAATCACCTTAAACGGTATTGATATATGGAGCATTCCTAACAGCAAATACTATTTATTTCTTGCAGCGGTTTTTCAGGACAATGTCAACTTTACATTCAGTATCTTGGAGAATGTAACTATGTCCGAAAGCAGTGATGAAGAAAGAGTCAGTGAAATACTCCGTAACTTGAAAATGGATGCTTACGCTGATCAAACCCAAGTACACGTGACCAAGACTTTTTCCCCGGACGGCATCGAATTATCCGGAGGCGAAGGACAAAAGCTCTCCATTGCTCGTGCAATTTACAAAAAAGCTCAACTGCTCATACTTGACGAGCCCACTGCAAGTCTTGATGCGGAAGCAGAAAGTGAATTATATGGGGATTTTTTTCGTTTATCTAAAAACAAAACAGTCATCTTCATCTCCCATCGCCTTGCTGCTGTCGGGGTCGCAGACAATATCGCCGTGTTCGACAACGGAAGTATTACCGAATATGGCTCCCATAAAGAGTTGATAAAACAAAACGGTTTGTACAAAAAGATGGTTATAGCTCAAAGCAAGCCCTATGTCAAATAAACTGTATTGTTCCTAAAACCCAAAGATGTTTTGAAGATATAGCCAGAATGAATGAAATGCTTGATGGATATTTGAAGATGCTAGGATAAAATACATTACAACAATACCCGAATCGATATCGAAACCGATTCGGGTATTTTAAAGTTTTTATGATTTTTCAAAAATTATTACTTACTTTCGTAGTCCATATGTTTTGTTAACATTTTGGATGAAGATAATTCCTTTTCCCGGTTCATCTATTTTAAGCTCTTCTCTTATGGAGGCGACAATACCTTCGGTCATATGTCGTTCAGTCAAAATGACTACAATTTCTTTCTCCGGCTCTATCTCCATAGCAAATAGCTTCGCTGTTTCATGAATTCCGGATCCTCTCGCATTTATAATCGTCGCGCCTTTTGAACCTGCACGGGAGGCGGCACTAATCACATTTTCAGCTTTTCCCCTATCTACTATGGTGGTTATTATATGATACATCGTTTCCTCATCTCCTTTAACATCAATTAAATATTCGCTATTTAGACTCTTCATTCCTACAACACTTCCAATGGATGTGGTAAAGGCGATTCCATGACTTGGCTTGTGAAATTCATATTCTTCATTCAGCTCTTCTAAAACACGATCAGCAACCTTCTTTTCGGCTACCAAATATATAATTTCTTTCCGCATGTCGGAAATGCCTATAAAGTCTAATAGGCGACTGTTTACTGTTCCTTTGCCTAACGTGATGGTTGCTCCGGTTGCTCCGAATTGTTTTGCTGTTTTTATGACTTTGCTACCCAAACCAAAGTTGACAATCACGCAGATTAACTCAATTTCAAAACCTTCGACGCTATGATTCATCGTCTTGAATTCCTCCCTTTTTTGATCTAGCTTTAAATAATAATCCCAAGATCTGCAATGCGATCAAAGGAGTCATTGCAACCATAGCGATAACGCCGAATCCATCCGTCATTAGATTAGCAGATTCAGTAGCATTCGCAACACCTTGTGCAAATGCCAAAATAAAGGTTGCAGTCATAGGACCCGAAGCCACTCCACCGGAGTCAAAAGCAATACCTACAAATAATGTAGGAACAAAATACGACATGATAATTGCAATAACATATCCGGGCAATAGAAAATGCCATAATTGCATTCCGGGAACCAATATCCTTACAATGGACAATGCTACAGCTAAAGCTACACCAATTGCCAATGAAAACATAACCACTTTTCTTTTCACATAACCGGATGTTACATCCTCCACTTGGTGTGTTAACACATAAACAGCCGGTTCTGCAAGAATTGTAACCATACCTAATACAAACGCAACTAAGATCACCCAAATCTTGTTGTCCATCACGGCCAGTTGACTGCCGACAACAGTTCCTACCCTCATAAAACCTGCATTTACGCCCACTAAAAATATTACCAGACCCACAAAAGCAAATGATATCCCAAACAATATCTTTCTCACGGCCTTTTTTGATAGTTTAAACGAAATCACTTGAAATATGAGAAATATGATTAGGATGGGAGACAATGCAATAAGGATTTCAAAAGAAATACTCGGAAATTGTTCAAAAAATGGATCAAGAATACCGGTTGTGATGGAGCCTGAATTTTCAAGTGTACCTGTTAAAGGACCAGGGTTTGAAACAATACTTAATACCAAAACTACTAAAATCGCACCGGACGAAGCTAATCCTACCAATCCGAAGCTATCCTCCTCTGAAGCCTTGCTTTTCTTGTTCAATTTCGCTACACCGGTGGCGATAGCCAATAAAAACGGTACTGTCAAAGCACCGGTGGTGGCACCTGAAGCATCAAAAGCGATGGCAATGAATTCCGGAGTGGAAAAGATCGCAAGGATGAATATGATTATGTATATAACGGTAAAAGATTTATGTAACGGAATGTTGAAAACGATTCGGTTAAGGCCAAAACTGACCAGAACACCGATACCGACGGATACTACAACGACAAGAAGCATTTTTGCAATCATCCCCGAAGTGACTTCATCCACTTGGCCGGCAAGTATGTGCAAATCGGGTTCAGCGATGTTTATAACAAAACCCAATATAAATCCCGCGATAATCACAATAGATATTTTATTTGACTTTACGATGGAAGAACCCATTTCATTACCAATGGGGGTAATGCCTATATCTACTCCGAACAAGAAGATGGTCAATCCGATGATAATCATTACTGCACCGATTAGAAACCTTATCATCATTGTAGAATCAATGGGGGTAAGCGTGAAATGAAGTATGATCACAATCAAAGTTATAGGTAAGACAGACGATAGGACTTCTTTTAATTTAGTTTTTATTACACTCAATACGGCATCTTCCTTTCTTCCATGTATCGCTATGCGGATTTTTTCGATAGGATCTATGCTTTTTTATTTTATATTTTACAGTTATAAATGTCAATGAAACCTTTTACAATACAGTTGTGAAGAATCAAATTAAATAAATCGACATTATTTCCGTCAGTATGTAAT
>CALCRE010000124.1 GCA_937894465.1 uncultured Clostridia bacterium | reverse complement strand
TGAAAAAGCTAATAGAAAGATATCCGTCTTATATTACAGCAAAAGAAATAAGAAGTTCGTATGCACATTCATACACGCATGCTTCTTTTGACCGTCTTGAACAAAATTCTTCTTATACAAGTAAGGTGAAAAAAGGCTTCTCTCTCAATATTGCGGGATTCAAACTTGGAAGAAAGAAAACGGTAACCGAGATTTTCATACGTAATTCAATGAAGGAAAAGACATCAGTTTTTGGTGAATTAAATGTAGAAGTCATAAATGGAATGTTGTCCCTACAAACCGCAGAGAATGCAAGAAGAAGAATTGCATCGGATTACCTGGACGAATTATTTATAGATGCTTTATATAATACCTCTATGTATGATTTATTACATAGCTACGGAGAATTTATTCTAACCGGTTATTACACCGGAGGGAGAGCATCTGCTCTATTTGCAGGAGATTCTGAGAAAGAAACGGAATTCGCTAGTAATGAAAAGAACTTAGGAAAGGAAATAACAGCCTCTTATTCATGGAAAAAAAAAGCACCCATCGGGGCGGATAGTTTAAATAGCGTTAGCGGTGAACTCTCTATCGGAACCAATAATCGCAATGATTCGACTACTACAAAGACTTTCAGTTCGTTATATTATTCTATAAGAACATTTGGTGGAACCTATGGTTATAATGTAGCAACTCCCGAACTGGAATTGAATAAATATCGAATTGATTTGACACCCTGGCTGAATTCATTAAACGATCCAAAAACCCATACAATGGTAGATATTCAGGACGAAGGACTTTATCCTTTATCAGACTTTATATTGGAAGAAAATTTCAGGGATAGATATAGCGATACACATATGGAATATCTGAATCAAAAGTATCTTGATGAACCGTTTATAGAAATAGTTAAAATATACATCCGAAAAAGTAGTTCCGGTGAAAAACTATATGCTATAGCCCCGGTCTTAAATACACGGCAAGGTGATAAAATTATATTGTATGATCCTGCGAATGATCAAGCGAGTGATGAAATTTTAAAAGCTAATAATACGAGTAGTGTCTTTACGGAAAAAAGCAATACCATTCTAAATGAAAAGAGTAAATATTATAACTTACTCATTAAGGCGAATCCTAAAACAATTATCAATCCTATTATGAGGATTCCATTATCTTTCAAAATTAACGCAATAAATGAAACGGCGGTATATAAATATAAGAATCAGAATACAAATATCTGGTACATCTATGATCCGAACGCATTAGTCGCTTTTTCTTACTATGACGATGATTATATTTTGGAGGCGTATGGGATACTGGATTGGGTAAATTCTATTCCGGAAAAATCTATCTCCATGATGTCGCTATATCAAAGATATAGGATATTCGGTTTATAACAACATTTAACAAGGAATTGTCTTGAAGCACAAGACAATTCCTTATATATTTGCATCGACTTAACAAATAAACATTTTTATGAAAGCATTTAATTTCCTTATTTTATTATCAACAAGTATTTTATTGTTTGCCGGTTGTGATAAAAATGACTGCGATTGCGGCAAAGGTGATAAGGTCGAAAACTTTCAACTGACACCCGATTATTTGAAACAGACCATATGGAAAGGACGTTATAGGAATGAGTCTAAGAATGAAATCATAAGGGAAGGATATATCAATATACAGTTCTCAACTGACAAACGGGGAGAATATGAATATAAGCCAGATAACGATAAAGAACCTACCTTTGGAAATTTCCAATATCAGATCAGCAATAAATTATTTATAATCACTGCCGATTGGTATCCTCCATTAGCCGGTGATTGGTTGATTAAATCACAAAGTAAGACAAAAATCATATTAGTACAAGATGCATTTGTCGAAGATGGTGTTAGTAAGCACATGGAATTAAACTTAGTCGAGCTATAAATTATGAATA
>CALCRE010000123.1 GCA_937894465.1 uncultured Clostridia bacterium | reverse complement strand
TAATTCAATGTTAATACTTAACAAATTTGTCGTTTGGCATTATAATATAGATATCAACTTTCTTGACGGAGAAGGAGACGGTATGATAAAAACTGTGAGACGGACAAGAAAAATCATTTTTTGCAGGGTTGTGTTGTTCTTAGCTCTTTGGTTGATTTGGATCTTACTATTCCGGGACATTGGTTTGGTTTCTGCAACCGCTTCCTCATCGGATGCCTATACAATGCCATTTCACATGGGAGAGCTGAAACTCGATTCTGTGATCCTCACCATCGATCAATCGGAGCTAGATGTTTGGGAACAAAGCGCTTCAACGGTACAGGCTTACTTGACCAACGGAACCCCTTTAAACGCTCAAAATTACAATATCATTTATACGATCGATGATCAACATGTGGCAGAGATTAGCTCTGACGGCTCAATCAAGGCCATAGCCGACGGGACAGCCTATATCACTGCAACGGTTATTTATGAAAACATTCAAAAAAGTGTTACGCAAAAAGTCACCGTTATAGATGACAGTGAGGTCTTATCCATATCCTTTGATGTTCCTGACAAGGTCTATGTTGGCGGTAAAGGTGCATTAACACCGATTGCAAATATGGAAAGCGGAAGCAAAGTCTATTTGCACGGATCTGCTGCTCGACATGAAATTATTACAGCCGTGCCTGAAGATGTCATCACCATAACGGATAAGGGCATGATCCTCGGAAATAAGGCGGGTGTCGCTACAATAAAAACAACGATACAATTTAAAGGAGAAAATATGAAAACAGAACCGGTAAACGTTCATGTATTGTCGTCGGGGAAAAAGAATTTGTCCATATGGACACAGGAGCAGCGTGAAAACGCTCGGGAAAACATAGAGCTTTATTCTTGGGCAAAGACCGAGCGGGATCAATATTTGGTGGAAGCTAATAAAGCTGTCAACAGTATCGACCGGTTATATGAATCGGTGGTTGCAGAAGGCCTTCCCAGATATTATTTCGTCGGTGAAGCTTTGGATCCGGAAAGATTTAATTGTCGATACTGCAAAACAAATATAGCGGCGAAATATGGACTGTATTCTTGGCGAATCGACACTGTGAATGATCCTTGGAAAATCAGGTGCCCGGAGTGTAAGCGGCTGTTTCCATCTAATGATTTCGGTAGTTTTTACGAGTTGGGTAAAGATGAACACGGTGTTTTCAACATAGAGCTTGCACACAAGAGAAATGATGAATTAATCGCAAGAGGAGAGCCGGGATATTTGGTCAATACTCTATACCCTGAAAAAGGCGAAGGCTGGGGTGTTGATGATGGTTTCGGCTATTTCCCCGGTAACACTTATCCCAACGGAGTGGTGGAACGTCATAATTACATAGCCTATTATTTACATGAAGGTTTGTGGCACGGCGGCTTGATCGACGAAGCCATTCAAAACCTTACCTATGCATATATTTATACCGGTGAAGCCAAATACGGGCGAGCAGGAGCCATCCTGTTGGATCGCATTGCAGATTTTTATCCCGGTTTTAATTGGCATATGTGGCGCACATTCCGCGGTGACAGCTATAAAGGAAAGATTCTGGATGTGGTGTGGGAAAACAGTTTGGCACAAAGCTTGGCAAGAGCGTATGACGCATTTTTCCCCGCATTTGAAGATTCGGAGGTAATTGCATTTCTCAGTGCTAAATCCAAGAAATACGGCCAAGATAATCCGAAGGACTGTGCGACGGCGATTCGAAAAAATATCGAGGAGGGAATATTACAAGAAATATTCAATGCATCGGTAGAGGGGAAAATCGCCGGTAATTTCGGTATGACCCAGTTGTCTGTAGCCACTGCCGCTGTGGCATTGGATTGCATGCCACAAACAGGGGAGTGGTTGGATTGGATTATGAAACCGGACGAAAATGAGCAATTTGTGCGTCCTGCAGGGAATGTGAACATTCTGGAAAAACTAGTAAATGTGGTTGACCGTGACGGTATGGGAAATGAAGCTTCCCCCGGTTACAACTCATTGTGGCTGACACAGCTTTTGGGTGTAGCCGAGCTTTTAAACGGTTACGAAACATATCCCGGTGTGGATTTATATAAAAATCCTAAGTTCGTCAATATGTTCACCGCTCAGCTTCCTCTTATGCTGGCAGGTTATTACACCATGCAAATAGGAGACTCAGGTGGTACGGCAACGACGGGATACACTTATTCAAGCAGCACTGCATTAACCGGATTCAAACGGTTTGGTGAACCGAAACTGGCACAATTTGTGTATGCTCAAAACGGAAATTCCGTAACGGGTCTCCATGACGATATCACTGCTAAAGATCCGGAAAAGATACAAAGGGATATTCTTGATGTCATCGATCAATATGGTACTTTTAACTTAGGAAGCGATGTGATGACCGGTTATGGATTTGCTTCTGTTCGTGACGGTGCAAATTATCCTTCTCCTGAGGAAAACAAACGGCTTAACACATTGAGAGACTTCTCCATATACTTCGGTATCGGTAACAGTCACGGTCACAACGATGCACTCAATCTAGGCATTGATGCTTTCGGTCTCAATCTGGCACCGGACTTGGGATACCCCGAGGATACCGGAACGCAACCAAACCGTGTGCAATGGGTATCGAAGCCTTTGTCCCATAATACGGTTATGGTGAACGGGAAAGCACAAAACTCACTGACAACGGCTGCAACACCGCTTCACTTTGATGATTCCGGTCGGGTAAAGGTGATGGATATCGATGCAACGAAAGCAAATCCTGAAACGCAAGAATTCAGGCGGACATTGGTTATGATTCAAGCAGAGGATGAAACATCATACGGCGTGGACTTCTTCCGAATATTAGGCGGTGACGATCACGTCTATAGCTTCCATTCCCAATCCGATGAGATTTTTGAAACTATAGGGTTAAATCTTGTTCCCCAAACAGACAAAGACGGAAAATACATCGGCACATATGCAAGTCCCGATGTACCATGGGGAGAGGATCCGGATACCATACACACTTCTTGGTCTTCTGATTATTTAAAATATCCTCCCGGATCTACATGGCTTGATCATGTACGTCGTGACAGTTCACCTTCTGAAACTTTTTCAGTGGATTTTCAAGTGAAGGATTTCAGACGAGTTCTCAAACAAAACAAATTGGATCTGCATTTACGTATGACCATGTTGAATGATTTTGCCCTTGACGAGGTGGCAATTGCCCATGGAACACCACCCCAGGTCAATACCAAGGTTGTTCCGTATTTGGAATATGTACTTGCACGCAGAACCGGTGAGAATTTGGATACGTTGTTTACGACAGTGTATGAACCGTATAAAGAAACCCGGATTCTAGATTCCGGAATGGAAAGCGTGCCGGTGGAAACCATAAGCGGTACTCCGGAAACAACGGATACGGTGAAGGCAGTACGCATTCCATTGAAAAACGGGCGGGTTGATTATGTGGTCTATGCAAGCAACAACAATGTTCTGTATCGAGTGGACGGATTGTTCGATTTTAGAGGTTTTGTCGGTGTGTACTCTTTGAAAAACGGTGAACCGGTCTACATGTATATCAATGATGGGGACACCATTGGGGAGAGCACAGGGAATCTTGCAGCATGCACCGGAAAGGTAAAAGATTTTACCCGTGACCTTGCGCTTGACAATACCATCACCATCACTCCGGAACAAGAAGTGGACTTGGATCGACTGGTCGATCAATATATCTACGTAATCAATGACGGAGTCCAAAATGGAGCATACCGGATTGAACATGCGGAAAAAGACCAACACGGAGACATAATCCTTCACATCGGTCAAACTTCGCCGGTGCGTTCTTATCTGAACCCTCAGGATTTTGATCAAGGATATGTGTATAATGTCGGTGTAGGACAAAGTTTTCGTATTCCGCTTCCGAATCATACAGATTATCACCCTGTTTTTGATCTCATCGAGGAAAGGACTGTAAATGCCAAAACGGAGCTTAAAATTCCTGTATCGGCCAACAGTCTGAAGAACAAACCCCTTGTATATAAGGCGGTGGATCTGCCGAAAGGTGCTAAATTTGATCCGGATACAAAGATGTTC
>CALCRE010000122.1 GCA_937894465.1 uncultured Clostridia bacterium | reverse complement strand
AAAGGAGAATCTTTTGGTCTGACGGATATTTTGCTTGCAGCATTGGTGAGGTATCGAGGTATGGGTTTTGAATAATTTACTATTTTTTTGATAGTGAAGTAATTCAACTTCACCTTGTTTATTATATACAGTAATGTTTAATCGGTATATCACTCCAAATTTGAGCCTCGACATATGCTGGCTGTTCAAAGACAGGCTCATCCCAGTAATCTTGAGGCATACCATACTTGTCTATAATATTTAAGATTTCATCATATGTATAAACCTTCCTTCTATATACTCCACATCTTCCGTAACATGAGGGCTGAAGGTCGGAAATGTATCACCATATGTAAATGAAACTGTACATAAATCAAATTCTTGAATAGGTATCTTAATATAATCGCTATCCTCAAACCAAGTCGCAAGCCAAGGACATTCACCGATAACCATGTAATGGCCGGAGTCTCTCGAATGAGATTGCCACCTTTGTCTATAAACAATGTTCGTACCAATTGTCCCTGTGTTGTTTCCCGGTGGCTCGATAACCCTACAAAAAAAATTATCGAACTTCCAAAACATCCGGTAACGTTAAATCATCCTTGCGCTTATCGCTACGGCGAATAAATAACGAAGCAAATTTCATTCATGTTGGTTTTACAACCATCTCATCAACTCAATCAAAAAAATCAATACCTGAATATACAATTCAAGCTTTTCAACAAACTTATCGCAACTTGCGATCCCTGACATCTAATGCGACCACTTGATTATCCGATATACACACTTCTCCACAAAAAAATGAGTACATTTTTCTGTAAATATCATTGACAACATTCTTGTTACATAGCTTTTGTTCCTTTCGGGCAAATATCATGAGATTGCCGATTAGTATAGCAAAAACACCTCTATAAGCTATTCTCTTATTAGTTTACTACATTTAGGTTTACTTGAAAACTACCGAACCCAATGATTGAAAAACCTCAAATCTTGGGTGGATCACAAAAGCATTAAAAATTCAAAAACATCACCTACATACTTCTTTGTCTTCATCCTGCCATGCTAATCACTTTCAACATAATCATTTGGTTTTAGGCATAAAAAAGAGCCGGCTCATTATACTCTGAGCCAACTCTTTAATATTTAATAAACCGAAAATGCTATTTTAAATCTTGTCTCTTTTTTATTTGATCTTTTCAAAAATATATGTCTGACTTGCATCTGATGCCTTTGTCCAAAGGATGATATTGGTACCATTCTCCATTTTCCCACCTGAAATGCCTACATAATGCCCTGTGCTATCCTTGATTCGGTAGGTTCCATCTGCCTGTTTTGTTATCGTAAAGGTCATAGCGCTATTGTCGGTTCCGGAGTCGGATTGTGTGAGAACCGTTCCCTTTGTTCCGCTGCTTTTCCACCATTTGCCGGAATAAACACTCTGAATGGTATATTGATCGTCTTTCACTTTGGTAATCCTGAATTTTTGATTATTACCGCCGTTGTTTGCATAAAGATTGAGTTTTTCACCATCCTCTTTGCTTGTACTGTTCACATTGATGACGAAGTTTGCGTTTTTCGAAGCCTTGATATAGTAAACACCGTCGTCTTCGAGTTCATCACCGGTGGAAGCCGAGGTTTTACCGGGTCGGTTCACATCAGATTTCGGTGCATCAGTGGGGAAAAATGTGAACTCGGCATTAGGAGGTGCGTCCATATTTGCTTGTGATGATAGGATAACAGGTGTTCCATCCTCTATCGTCCCGGAAGCAGTGAGTACCAATCCGGTGTTAGTGGACGGGCACAAGCTGTATCTATTATTATCAAAAAAACCGGCGTTGTTCTCATAATAGATATTCCAAATATACGGACTGCTTACCACCTTAGCCCGTACCCCTTT
>CALCRE010000121.1 GCA_937894465.1 uncultured Clostridia bacterium | reverse complement strand
TTGAAGAAGCCTGATAATATTCTCTTGACTGTTAATATCACCGGTACCGAGAAATCCATAATAGGCTTGCTAAACAACATCAAGTACAAAACAAGACCGGTTAGCATGCCTAGTACCAGATACCCTCGGATTTCACCATTATTAGAGGCATAAATCACCGTCGGTACAATTAAAATACAAATCAACCAAAACAAAAGATCCTCAATATGGACTAGAAAACCTACCAACTTAAATGTGCGTCTTCGGATTCGAAATAAATCATATAGCACCGAAATCACCATTCCCAAGGCAATAAAAATTAAGAACACGATGAATTGTCCGGTTGCGCTTTGTTGAATATCGTTGTTGCCTGTCATATCTGCTTATTTACCCCAAAAGCCTTTTGTTGCCTTCTTGGCGGATTTATCATCGTAGATAATGGCGGCAATTTCGCCCTCCACGGACAGCTTTTTGTTCTCAACATCAAGCTTGACAATTCTAAGAGAAGAACCCCTGATCTCCATATAACCCAGTTCGGTATGCAACAAGATATAGTCTTCGTTAAAATTGTCCACATCGGTCACTCCGGTCATATCCGCTTTTTTTCTATTATTCAAGATCAGATTGTGAGATGCCTTCGCTTCATTTGTTATTTTTGGATCAACCATCTACTGTTACCTCCTCAAAAATCCATATTAAATGGTATTAAATATATATGAGGAGTATCTGTCATTCATTCACGAAATCACTTCATACATTTCTTTGGATTCTTGTTTCCGAACATTATCGGCTGCAAACAGCACCTTGACCTTTACTGCCTTATTCCCAAATGAAATTTCCAAAACATCCCCTTCTTTTACCGGGGTGGATGCTTTAGCAGTTTTCCCGTTAATTATAACACGGCCATTGTCACATGCTTCATTCGCCACTGTTCTTCTCTTTATAATTCTTGAAACCTTCAAATATTTATCCAACCTCATTTTACTGACCCTTTCCTTGACCTTTCTCCTTATCCTCCAACCATTGCTTTTCCAATAGTGAAAATCGATTTTTGAAATTCTTAACCGTTTTATGAAGGGCGATTTCCGGATCGATCTTTAACAAGCGGCAGACATCGACAAGGGAAAACAACAGGCTTCCAATCAATGTTTCCATATCAGAGGGATTTTCCTCTTGGATTTCTTTTTTAACAAGATGGGATTGTGTCTCCAGATTGTCAAATGCCTCTGTCGTCGTTTTACTTCCATACCCCACCGATGCAGCTTTATCAAGAACCTTACAACTTTCCATCAATGCGGGAAAAGAAGCCGGAATGTCCTCCATCGCCTTTGTCACCGTGGGTTGACCTTTTTCTTTTCGTTTGTTGGCTTGCCATAGCTTTAAAACTTCATCGGCATTTTTGGCCGTGTCATTGCCAAATATATGGGAATGTCGTGACACCAGCTTGTCACAGATTCCTTTTTCCACTTGATCGTAGTTAAATCGACCGCTTTCTTGAGCGATCACACAATGGAATGCAATTTGCAATAACAAATCCCCTAATTCTTCGCATAATGGCGAATCTTCACCTGAATCAATGGCATCAACGACTTCATAGGCTTCTTCCACGAGATTTGTCTTCAAGCTCTGATGGGTTTGTTCACGATCCCATGGACATCCGTCAGGTGCTCGCAGCTTTTCCATAACTTTTAATAGATTATCCATATCTACTCCGTTGATTTATTGTACTTTTCACTTTATTATTCCGGAAACGACTCTATTGATTCCGTTATAGTCCTTTGTAACCTCCAGCCCGGTAAAACCATTTTCTTTCATGATTGAAACAACATGAGCCGCTTGGTCATACCCGGTTTCAAAAAGCAAGGATCCTCCGGCTTTTAAAAATTGCCTTGCATCACCGGCAATCCGTTTGTAAAAAGCCAAACCCTCTTCATTGGCAACCAATGCTTGAACCGGCTCAAAACATCGAACCTCTTCCTGAAGAAATTCGTATTCTTCATGCTTGATATATGGCGGATTGGACACAATCATATGGTATGAATCAGACAGGTTCGAAAACAAATCACTGTGAATAAATTGTATTTGGTGTTCCACTCGATGCCGTAAGGCGTTTTTTTTGGCAACCTTCAATGCGGATTGGCTGATATCCACTGCATCAACGGTACAACAACGGTTCAATAAAGCTAAGCTGATTGCAATGCAACCGCTTCCGGTTCCCATATCCAAAACATGAACATGGTAATTTTCATCCATATACTCCAAGGCCTTTTGCACTAACACCTCAGTATCCGGTCGAGGAATCAGCACATTTTCATTCACTTCGAAATCATATCCCATAAAATATGCCGTCTTGATCAGGTACTGAAGAGGTACGCCTTCCGATCTTTTTTTAGCCATCTTCAAAGCAAGAGAGACCCGATCTTCCTCAACCGATCTTTCAGGGTGCAAGTAAACAACGTAAGGATCCTCCCCTAACACATAGGACAAAAGGAGACGGCTCTCATAATCGTAAGATTCCACCCGGGCTTTTAAACCGTTTTTTATACAGGTATATAACTCACCGATTGTTCGGATATCGAAAGGCTCTACCACTTATCCTCTTCACCGTCCGTTTTCACCTTATTGAACGCTTCAATTGCCACTTCGAGCATGGAATCATCCGGCTCTCTTGTGGTGTACCTTTGCATAAACATCCCCGGCGCACTAAGAGCACGGGTGAACATGTTATCATATTTTCCGGCTAGTTTCAAAAGCTCATAGGAGATACCGGCCACTACCGGAATAAGGACAATACGAACCACCAGGTTCAATAGCCTGGAATGCCATCCCACCAACGAAAACAACAGTATACTGACTAACATGACGATAAACATAAATGAGGTTCCGCACCGAGGATTATGCTTGGACATTTTCCTTGCATTCTCCACTGTGATTTCCTGCCCGGCTTCATAGCAATTGATGGTTTTATGCTCTGCACCGTGATATTGCCATACTCTTTTAATGTCCTCCAACTTGGTGGCTAATACAATATAGACAAAGAAAATCGTGATTCGAAGAACACCTTCAATCAGATTGTTCAGGATATTGCTTTTTATCCCTAAAAAACCGGTTAACAAGTTCGGCAATAAAATAAACAATCCTATAGACAGACACAAAGATAAAAAAACTGCAAAATAGATGGCGACATCCTTTGCTTTATCCCCAAGCTTGTCCTCTAAAAACTTTTCAAACTTAGATGGCTCTTCTTGTTCATCTTCTTGCAAATCAACAAAATCAGCTGAATACATTAATGATTTAATTCCCAAGACCATCTGCCTGATTAAATTGTATCCGCCTCGAACAACCGGGATCTTCGTCCAAACATTCTTTTCAGGTAAGGGCTTTTCCAAAATCTCCACCTCACCGTCCGGTTTTCGAACGGCCACGGCATACTTTATAGGCCCGATCATCATAATACCTTCGATCAGAGCCATTCCCCCTATAGAAGTTTTTTTAGCAGTACAACTATCTTTCTCTTTTTTCACTTGATTTGCAGCTATATACATCAAAAAAATCCTTTCGAAAAGCTCAATAATATCAACAATTATATCACACTTTTCTCATTCAAATTTCAAATTCTCAGGAAAAGAAAAAAGCATCGGTCTTTTCAGGCAGATGCTTTATCGGTCCAACTAGAAATTTAATTATTTTATTCCGTATTTCTTATTAAATTTATCCACACGTCCGCCTGTATCAACAAGCTTTTGTCTTCCTGTATAAAAAGGATGACACTTAGAGCAAATGTCCACTCTCAATTCATCTACTGTTGAAGTAGTTTCGAATTGTTCTCCACAAGCACATTTGACAATGGACTTTCCGTACTTCGGATGTATATCGTTTTTCATGATCTATTTCACCTCTCTTGTCCAAATAAAGGGACATACCCAAATATAATCAACCGGTTTTACATGGTTTTTATCTTTTATACAACCACAAAAACAGCTTAAAAGCAAGCAAATAGAATAGTAACATATCAAAACAATTTATGCAAGGGTTTCGAAAAGGTTTTTTACAGCGTTTTCAAACTTTCTTGATAACCTTTGTCGATAAAGTTGGTATTAATGGTTGCTAAAAAATCTGCATTGGCTTTTGTTTTTTGCAATTTGCCAAGTAATATTTCTGTGACCTCTGCAGTACCCATATTGCCCATAGCTTTGCGTATCGTCCAGATGCTTTCCAATTCCTTTTTTGACAATAACAATTCTTCACGTCTTGTTCCTGATTTGTTAATGTCAATGGCAGGGAAAATACGTTTTTCAGCCAATTTACGATCCAAATGAAGCTCCATATTACCGGTTCCTTTAAATTCTTCATATATGACATCGTCCATCCTGCTACCGGTATCAACCAAAGCCGTTGCAATGACGGTTAAGCTGCCACCGAATTCAATGTTTCTTGCCGCACCGAAAAATCTTTTCGGACTGTGTAATGCACCGGGATCCAACCCTCCTGACAATGTCCTGCCCGTAGGAGGAATGGTCAGATTATATGCACGAGCCAATCTGGTGATACTATCCAATAAAATAACCACATCTTTTTTTTGTTCTACAAGACGCTCTGCCCTCTTTAATACCATTTCCGCTACTTTGATATGGTTTTCAGGCAATTGATCGAAAGTGGAGTACAATATTTCACCATTGATTGATCTTTGCATGTCGGTGACTTCCTCAGGTCGCTCGTCGATGAGCAATACGATCAGATGAACATCTTTATGGTTATGAGTAATCGAGTTTGCTATCTTCTTTAAAAGCATGGTCTTACCTGCTTTCGGCGGTGAAACGATCATGCCTCTTTGCCCTCTTCCGATAGGCGCGAACAAATCAATAAGGCGAGTGGACAAATCCTTTTCATCCCGCTCCAATGTCAATCTTTCTTCCGGGAAAATAGGCGTTAAATCCTTAAAGGGGATTCTTTTTGCGGCAACTTCCGGGTTGTCGCCGTTCACTGAAGTGACTTGTAGCAACGCTTGGAACTTTTCACCGGACTTCGGTGTTCTTCCTTTGCCTACAATATGATCTCCGGTTTTTAAATTCATCTTGCGAATTTGAGACGGTGAGACATAAATATCATCCGGACCTGATAAATAGTTTTCCGATCGCAGGAATCCGTAACCATCCGGCAACACCTCCAAAACACCATCCACCTGCTCTTCATTTTCAAAGTACTTGTCTTCGATCTTTTCCTTAAATTCAATATCGGTTTGTGAAGCAGTATGCACATTGTTATTGTTATTGCTGTTGTTACTGTTATTATCTTGTTTTCTGTCTCTTGTCTTATATACACCTTTCCCTTGGAACTTTCCTTTGGGTTTTGGACGTCCTACAATGGTCAGAGAATCTTCCGGTGACTGGGGTATCCTGTTTCCTATCGTACGTTTTTCTTGGAACTTGGCTGACTGTTCACTGTCATGCCGGTACAGTTTTCCGGTTAATTTCTCTTTAACACCGGACAAGGAAGCTTCATCGGTAGCAGGCTTGTTTTCGGAGGGAGGTGATTGTACTTCTTCCTCCGATTCCGAAGGAGGTTCATCTGACATTTGCATTTCTTCCATTTCTTCGGTTTCCACTTCCGTATATAAATCGCGAGTTTCCTCATCGACAATACCCTTTTTCGGTTCTTTATCTTTTTTTTCTTTTTCTATGCCCTCAGGCACGGTACCCAAGCTCATGTCCGCTTCGGGCTTGTCTTCCTTTGTCAGAGGTGAAGAAGCATCCGGAGCACTGGCAACATTACTCATACCTTTTTCAATGATCTTGTCTACCAATTCATTTTTACGGTATTTCGTAATAGATTTAATCTCCATCATTTTTGCAATATATCGCAAATCTTCTAACTTCTTCTTCTGCAAATCACTTCTTTGCATACGACACCACCTTAAATTTTTGTATTCCTTTATGAAACTATATTTTGAATTACTTAGTAATGCATGATATCAATTTTGGTATAACCCCGGAAAAACAGAAAGTTCTATCTTGTTTTGAAAACTAAAACTTAAAGTCTCTATTAGCAACCTGCCTTATGGATTAACGCAAGATCCTCATCGCAAATCCGTACACGGATTATTTCGAGGTCGAGTATTTAGACACCTTTCCATTAAGAGAAACCAACCAAAAGCAATGCTAAGGAGGTTTTCTAATGTTCAATTTAATTCTATCATATGGATCTTAATTTGTATATATACCAATTATACTATATTACGAGGATTTTATACAAATATCCTCAAAAATTCCCCCTGGATTTCCTAAACTATTATCCCCCTGCTTGTTTTAATCTGTACTGTTCGATTTCCCATCCATAGATAAATGCTTTTTGTTCGTCGTTCAATACGCTGACGTTCAACTTTAATTTCGATATGATATCTAGTACATAAAGATAAGCAGCCAATGTATCTTCTATACCGGATGCCTCTCTTTCACTTGCATTATACAGCACTTCCTTATTAACTTCAACTAATATTTTCCGATCCTTTAGTGCAAAAGACTTATTTAGATACACCAACTGATCCGGATACAATGCATAATGATCCAAATATTCGTAATTTGCTTTGGACATGTCGAACAAAGAGGTCACCAACTCCCCGGTGCTTTTGTATTGTCCCTCATTGACTTTTTGAATACTTGGGGCGGGATAAGGCATGGGTAATTGAAAGAAATCAATGATTTTACGGTTGACTTCTTCATGTAATGCAATACAAGAGGAAGATGTATCCTCCGACACGATCACACCATGATTTTGCATGAAAATGACTTTTGGGAAAACTCCGGTTTTCTCAACCCTTTCATCAACCGCTTTCTTTATGACCCAAGAAAGTGTAAAACCCGGATTGACATAAGGAATCCAAATAAATAGTTCCTCCTCAAAAATTCTCGAAGCCAACGATTCACCTTCCGATGAGCAACACAAGATATTAGCATATACCGAATGAGAATGAATCACTACACATTTTAAAAACGA
Source organism: uncultured Clostridia bacterium (assembly GCA_937894465.1). Classification (GTDB taxonomy): domain Bacteria; phylum Bacillota; class Clostridia; order JAAYHZ01; family JAAYHZ01; genus JAAYHZ01. The sequence continues at coordinate 3,525 of CALCRE010000121.1, read as the reverse complement.
ATGAAACGGAGCCTCTACCGAGGGACGCATTTTTGCAATCCCCGGAAAGTCCACAATATTGTTATTGACAAACTCGACGGCGTCTTTTTCGTAATCCGTTCCGGAGGACATGTCCACCCGATCGAAGTATTCTTTGACCGCTTGTTGATTGATCACCACAAAGCCTTTGTCGGCAGTCATTTCACTCAACCTACATCCGCTTGCCTTTATTGCCATCAAACCGTTTCCGAACTTGACGGACGTATTTCCACCGCCGCTTTGCACGAAATCAGGTTGTTTTCCGATTGTCGTAGAAAGCCCGGCCAGTTCTTTAAAAACTTCCAAACTCATAAATGATTCCTTTCCTACAACGGATAAGCCATGGTTGTCATTAACGCCATTTCGGCTTGAGTGGTATCCATTCGGCTATACTGCACGATAATATTTACATTGCTTTCCACCATGATGGCATAGGGGACTCCACGGGGTACACCTTTGCCATCACAAAACCTGATTTTATCCATACGGATGTGATTGGTTCTTTCAGCTTTGCAAACCGCTTTTAACCCTTCCATTTTCTCATGATCTTCGAAATATAACGTCATTGTGATTTGAGCGTCCTCTTTTCCGGGATTTAAAACACATACTGCGTCATGACTATGAAATTTTCCTCTGCTTTCTTTCGGATAATACGCATCCGGAATCAGCCAAACTTTACTTCCTACATCTTTCATAAACTTCCTCCTACACCTGTCACATTTAAAAATGTCTCATATGCCGCATCCCATTCTCGGGTTCGGGAAGGTTCGATGATTTTCGGTTCGAATGAACGCAGAATCATTTCCCTTGCCTGGGCAATATCCTTTAATTCTCCTAAGCAGATCAGCTGACCTGCTACATTCCCTGCTGCCGTTGCTTCCACCGGTCCGGCAATGACCGGTTTTCCTAAAGCGGAAGCCGTAAAACGCAATAAAATCGTGTTCTTACATCCGCCTCCCACAATATGGAGACTGTCAAACTCAACCCCTCGTATCTCTTCCAATGCCGTGAATGCATAGCGATATTTCATAGCCAGGCTTTCCATGATGCAACGGGTGATTTGCCCTTTCGTTTCAGGAATCCTTTGACCGGTGTTTTTGCAATATTGCTGAATACGCGAAGGCATATCTCCGGGTTCATAGAACAATCCGTCATCCGGATCGATAAAAGCATAAAAAGGTTGAGCTTTTTCAGCTTCAGCATCTAATAAATCAAAAGGAACGGGACCTGTCTCCAATTCCCATTGTCGTTTGCTCTCTTGTAAAATCCATAAGCCCATGATGTTTTTCAACAATCGGATCCTACCGCCGAATCCTCCCTCATTGGTATAGTTTAATCCGAAGGTGGTATCATTGATCACAGGATCCGGACATTCTGTTCCTAACAAGGACCATGTTCCCGAGCTTATGTATGCAAAATGTTCCTTCATAGCCGGAACGGCAAGCACCGCACTAGCCGTATCATGACCTCCCACGGCGATCACCTGGACATCCTTTAGACCTGTCCCTTGGCACATTTGCTTTGATAACGATCCTGCCAATGTACCGGAAGGTACTATATCTCCGAGTAAACCAACGTTGATCCCCAACTTTTGCAACAATGCACGATCCCAATCCTTTTTTCTTGCATCCATCATTTGCGAAGTACTGGCAATGGAGTATTCACATAGCTTTTCGCCGGTCAAATAATAGTTGAATAAATCCGGCATAAACAACAATTTATCCGCAAGCTCCAACAATTCCGGTTGGGTTCTTCCCATAGACATCAGCTGATACACAGTGTTCAGCTTCATAAATTGGATTCCTGTGCTTTCGTAAAAAGCTCGATCCGGTATGATTTTCGCAGCTTCTTCCTGCATGCCGTCGGTTCTTGTGTCTCTGTAGTGAACCGGATTGGATATCAATGACCCGTTTTTATCCAACAATCCGAAATCCACTCCCCAAGTATCCGACGCTACAGACTTCAAATCCCCATGTCCTTCTTGTTTACAGCAAATCAATGCAGTTTTCATTTCGTTCATTAATCGTAAAACGTCCCAATACAATGTACCGGTGAACATCACCGGATCATTGGAAAAACGATGAATTTCATGCAAAGAGATTTTATCTCCATCGAATTTCGATAAAATCGCCCTACCGCTACTTGCACCGAAATCAAAAGCCAAGGTTTTCAAGTCGACGACCTCCTATCTAAAAATTGTTGTGCATACTGATCCACCCGCTTTTTTAAGTCAGGAACCTTGGATATCGACTCCTTCGAAAAAAGAGACAGACTCTTGTCCAGGGTAGCCATATACTCATGCTGAATTAAAGCATATGTGGATCGAATCAGGTTTTGAAACTTTTCATCCCTTAATGCTGTGCATATAAATTTCTGTCTGGGAGAATTAATATCTTCTCCGCTTATTTCCGCCAAGCCGAATGTGTTGCACAAGATTTTTACTCTTTGTAATTGTTGGAGCGTGTTTCTGGAAGGCATATATGTTACGGCGTGAAAGCCCAGCCTCTTCAATTCTGAAAACAGTTCATTCAAATAGCCGTCCTCAAATGTTTGCGCCTTCTTATCCCCGGTCACCGAATCTTTGACATCTCCCAGATATGCATACGCCGATACGGCACCGATTTCGTCGACAAATCCTAAAACCTCTTTCACATCGGGACATTCAATGTCATTAGCGGGAATATAGAATCTTTCTACCAAACCGCTCTTTAGTGTTCCTAATAAATCATATTGGTAATAAAGGTTGTCCGGATCGTCCAGAAAAGCCACATTTTTATTGCTTAAATATAGCTCCATTTGATCTTGTAAAAATGCAGTCACCTTTGGCCCTTTTCCAAATACGGACATCATCTTGCCTGCTAATGCGAACAACAAGTGTCTTTCCGTAACACTGCCACCTTCATGAGCTTTGGATAAAGGAAGAACATCCTTGTCATAATCCATTTCACCGATATATACTCCGGTGATCTCATTGATTCTTCGGATCATTTTACGATTGCGAATTTCCCTTTGCTCAAATATGGGTTTACAAAATTCCGCAACGTTCTGCAAACGATTGTGAGGAATTCCGTGAATCGCCATATATGCAACATCAATTTGGTCCGGATTGTTGATTCTTTTGCCTACTAAACCTGTATTTTTCATGCTGACTCGCAGCTCCATCCCGCAAGTCACAGGCAATCCTGCAATTTGACCGGCTTGTAAAAATTCTTGTACACCGGCGACAGAATCGTGATCCATGATGCCGGCTGTAGCCAATCCCGCTTTTACCGCCATCATAACGGCCTTTGTCGGAGAGTAGGGAGAAAATGAATACCATGTGTGAATATGATTGTTAACATCCACAAACTCATGATCAACAGATCCCGACACATGGTTTTGGATCCAATTTTCCAATCCTTCCAAGCGGGCCTTTTGATCCGCATGATTCAATTGTTCCATGATTTTTACATCGTCCATGCCTGTTATCTCATTTCTTGGCCACCGGTTACATTGATAGCCTGTCCG
>CALCRE010000120.1 GCA_937894465.1 uncultured Clostridia bacterium | reverse complement strand
CAGCAGCTTGACAAGGTAAATTGTGGTACATGCAACCGCACAGGTCGCAATGTTTTTATGGAATATAACAAAAACATTGATGGTTCATATTCAGCACTAAAACAAAAGAATGTTGATACTGGAATGGGATTAGAGCGTGTTCTCGCAATAATGAATGGGGTGGATTCAGTTTATCAAACTGAGTTGTTCTTACCGTTGATATCAAAAGTGTATCAATTAACAAATATTGAACTGACTCCTGACAATGAGAGACAGTACCGTATAATTTGCGAACATACACGCGCGGTTACATTTATACTTGGTGATCCAAAAGCAATTACACCGTCAAATACAGAACAGGGATATATTACAAGAAGGTTAATTCGAAGGGTGATCAGACACAGTAAAAATCTGTTCAATAAAAATATTATACCGGAATTAGCGAAGACGGTTATTGAGCAGTATGGTGATGTGTACTCGGAACTTGAACACAACAAGGAGTTTATTATCCGTGAACTTGAAAAGGAATCGGCAACATTCGAAAAAACACTTGATCTTGGCTTAAAAAAAGCAGAAAGATATTTTGCTAGTCTTGGTGATAAAAAAGTACTAGACGGTGATTCCGCTTTCAAACTGTATGATACTTTTGGATTCCCTGTAGAATTCACAGAGGAACTTGCTGCGGAAAAAGGCTTTACCGTGGATTTGGAACGGTTCAGGGAAAGATTTGCACAACATCAAGAGATGTCACGCAAAGGTGCGGAAGCCAAATTCAGAGGCGGTATGGCTGACAACAGTGAGCAGACAACCAAACTTCATACAGCTACTCATTTACTTAATGGAGCATTAAGAAAAATTCTTGGTGATACGGTGTTTCATAGGGGAAGTAATATATCATCCGAACGTTTGCGTTTCGATTTTTCCTTCAATAGGAAACTCACCTCGGATGAACTGTGTAAGGTTTCCGATATTGTGAATGAGGCAATTCAAAAAGATATTCCGGTTATTTACGAGGAAACGAGTATTGAAGAAGCAAAGATGCAAGGAGCTATAGGTATTTTTGATAATAAATATGGTTCACTGGTAAAAGTCTACACTATTGAAGGTTACTCCAAAGAAATATGCGGTGGCCCGCATGCTTCCCATACTGGAGAGCTTAATTCGTTTAAAATATTGAAAGAAGAAAGTTCATCTTCTGGAGTTAGATGTATTAAGGCTGTTATAGGATGAATTTTGTGGAGATATACAATGAACAAAATAACAAAGCGTATTATAGAAAAAATAGGGCAGCCAGAGTTGCTTGAACAATTCTCTGGACTGTCTCAATCTGTCCCTAATTCATTGTTCCAAATCAACAAAACACAGACAAATAAACTCACACCCGCTAAAATACTCAAAAGTTATCGGTCAAATCGCTTTGTTGCCCCCAGTGCGCTTGACCCTGCAAAGTTCTATCAGCTTGAAGCCGATATGACATGTAAAGCGAGTTCGGATGGCATAAAACCGGTGTTGCTTTCGCCTGTTGCCCCGCTTGGAAGCTCCTCGGTCTTCGGTTGCGTCGATCAAAACAATGTAATGGTCGATAGCGGCGAGGAGATTATACCATTTTCAGCACGTGTTAATGGTAAAGACTACAAAGATGGGTAAGTTTACGATGAATACAACTTTTAACTCCTTTGAATTCGATTTAACACTCAAAAAAGCAAGGCCCCATACATTATCATTCCGTATTGTATATCCATTGTTTCTACACCGCATACTTATTCGCATTCATTGTCACGTTGGATATGAATTCCACGGTAGATGTATCTTCAAATATGGTGTCTATTAATAAAGACTACACAAAAGTTTTATCTTTTGGTGTAGCTTTCACTTTCGAGCCACCGCTTGAAGAGAGTCGGCCAAAAATTTACTTCCTTTCATAAATCCCTAAGTTGAACTCCCTTTGCGGTGGCAGTTATGGCGTTTTACCGGTCGGCTTCTATGATCCCTATAGCCAGCCTTCTTCCTGCGTTACCTGCAGGTTGGGTTCTGTAATCATCCGGGTTTTCATGGATGAGCACGGATCTGCCTACTACATCAGTAGGCTTGAACCTGTTGGTGATAAAGCACATCTTGGAATTTCCATCTTGGGAGAACAATACAGGAAAATCCCCTGCATGATTTCCGTGCGGTTGATCATCCGGGTTCCAATGACTGCCTGCCGCTTGGAATGGCATTTCTGGATTGCCAACTGTTTTATCTCCATATTCATGAATGTGGAATCCGTGCGGACCGATGGGTGGAGAACCTCTTTGTGCCGGTTGGTATTTCGGCAAGCCGGTCACAGATACACAAACTTCGGTGCCATCAGGAGTCCGCTCGAAGGTCACAATCCCCTTGATTTGTGGTCTTAAAGGCCCCCCTTCAATGATTGCTCGGGCTCTATGTATTTCAAATCGACGGTTGGGTGTCCTATCAAAGTCACCGGATAAACTATGCATTATATAAACCTCCATAACAGTTTAAGGCTTCTTTATATTATATGCACTAGGGATTGTACAAGTGAATGATTATTTAACAAGTGCTTAACAGTTATTACCTGAATGTTTTGTAAAAACGTCATATTTGAGATATAATTGTTGTATCTAGATTATATGACGGAGTTTACCGAATGGCTTTTTTAATAGAGACCCCTTTTTTACTTATAGGTCTCATAGTGTTCCTTTTTTTGGTGTTTGAAGCATTTCAGAATAACTGGATTCAGGTTAGTCGATATCAGATTGAATCCAAAAAGGTACCTTTGGGGTTTGACGGATACCGAATTTGTCAACTGTCTGACTTGCACAGTAAAAGGTTCGGAAAGAACCACGAACGGTTGATGAGAAAAATTGACCAAATCAAGCCTGATCTCATTGCGATCACCGGTGATGTGATGAATAACAAAGGGGATGATGGTGCGGTCTTTCTAGACCTATTGTCTAAATTAACAAAGTACCCCTGCTTTTATATCATCGGAAACCATGAACAGTTTACCACCCTATGGGATGAAGGATTCTTGCCTGAATATCTGAACAAGATAAGGAAGGCGGGAGCGGTGGTACTGAATAATGAAAAAACAGTGATAAAAAAGGGATTGGATCATATTAATTTATACGGAATGCATATTGATCTACAATATTATCGGAATATGACAAAACCGAAGTTTAGAAATGTTGTATTTACTAAAAATCATGTGAAATCAACCATTGGAGACAGCCATCAAAAAGAATTCAATTTGTTGTTAACCCACAATCCTTTGTTTTTCGGAGCATATGCCGATTGGGGTGCGGATTTGGTTTTGTCCGGTCATGTCCATGGGGGTGTGATTCGGATTCCTTCTGTAGGTGGATTATTATCTCCTGAGAGAGTTTTCTTTCCGAAGTATTCCGAAGGGGTGTATACGGAAGGTAAATCAAAAATGGTTGTCAGTCGAGGGTTAGGGAACAGCACAGTGAATTTACGTGTTTTCAACAGACCGGAAATTGTTGATATAGAGATAAAGCACAGTGTGTAATTGAAGAAAATTGAACATGTAATAAGTAAAGAAGGAGGGAAGAATTTTAAATGTACAGAATTTTAGCCTTTACCGGAGCGGGGATTTCCAAAGCTAGCGGGATTCCTACATTTGAGGACATGGGAAACATCAGAGAAAAGCTCAGTAGAGATTATTTTAATGAAAACACCGAAGATTTCTATCAAGTGTTAATGGAAATGAAAAAGGTCTGCCAAATCGCCCAGCCTAATCCTGCACATCTGGCCTTGGCTCGATACGATGTACCGGTCATCACCATGAACATTGACGGACTACACAAACGGGCAGGAAGTAAGAATGTCCTTGAGATTCATGGCAGTTTGGATTATGTACACTGTGAATCTTGTAAAAAACAATACGATTACAGTGTGCTGAACCGGACTCTGTACTGCGATACATGTCATAAGAAGCTGCAACCAAATGTGGTTTTGTATGGGGATAACATTCCCCTGTATGCCCAAGCGTCAAAAATGATCATGGATGCAAAAGAGGTTTTGGTAGTGGGTACTTCTTTCGTCACCTCCACTTCTTGGATCTTTACGGATATGGCAAAGGCGAGGGGAACTAAAGTGACATTGATTAATGATAATGCTGAAGCAAAGGTGCAAAAATATCTTCAGGGTATTTTTGATAAGGAGTAAGTAATAAAATAATAAAGTATAAAAAAAGATGATTTCTTGTGAAATCATCTTTTTGTTTGTTCTTATTTTTTCTATTCTTATTTCATAAATATATGCACTAAGTTTGTTGTTAAGAATATACCGGCCATTAGTGAAGAAACTAACGATACAACGGTAATTTGTGTATTGATGGAAGGACCTGCCGTATCTTTAAAGGGGTCGCCTACCGTGTCGCCGACAACAGCAGCTTTATGGGCTTCAGAGCCTTTTCCCCCGTGATTTCCTGATTCAATGTACTTTTTGGTGTTATCCCATGTACCACCGGCATTGGACATAAACAACGCGAACAGTAGTCCGCTGACAATGTTACCGGTTAAGAATCCGCCGATTGCTTCAACACCACCGATGAATCCAACAACCAATGTAGCAATAATCGCCATTAAGCCTGCAGGGATCAGTTCTCTCAAAGCACCGGTTGTAGCGATTTCGATACATTTATCGTATTCAGGAACAACGCCTTCTTTGCCTTCTTTCAAACCTTTGATTTCTCTCCATTGACGGTGAATTTCAGCAACCATACGTTGAGCATTCTTATCAACACCTAACATCAACAATGCAGAGAATACCGCAGGAATAGCAGCACCTACCATTAATCCGAAGAATACCAAAGGATTGATGACGTCGAAGCCTTCCAATTTGAAGATAACGCCGTCTCTGAGAACATTATGTTCTATTGCGAAAGCATTAACTTCGCTGATGAAAGCACCCAATAGGGAGATAACGGTAAGACCTGCAGCACTGATAGCAAAACCTTTTGTAACGGCTTTAACTGTGTTTCCTGCACTGTCCAACTTATCGGTGATTTCAAGAGCTTCATCGCCTAAATTACCCATTTCAACCAATCCGCGGGCATTGTCAACGATGGGGCCGTATGCGTCATTGGAGATGATCATACCAACGATGGATAACATACCTACAGCTGACATGGAGATACCGAACATAGCGTATCCTTCGCCTAGGGGATCACAAACCAAGTAAGCAACTAATGCTGTAACGCCAACGCCTACCATTGCCGGCAACACACTAAGTAATCCGTTTGATATACCGGAAAGGATGGTGAAAGCCGGGCCGGATGTAGAAGCTTGTGCAACATCGCGCACAGGTTTTTTCTCGTCGTTTGTATAGTAGTCAGTGGTAATACCGATGACAACACCGATTAAAAGACCGAATACACTTGCAAGATAAATTCTCCATTCAAAATCAAATACCCATGTAGCCAATGCGGTTAACACTGCAAAGATGGCAGTCGTAACATATGTGCTGGAGTTTAATGCTCTGGTAGGATCTCCGTCCGGCTTCATTTTTGCACCGGCAACACCGATAATGGAAGCTAAAAGACCGATTGTAGCATAAACGAAAACCATAGTTACGTTAGCTCCGCCGATTGCTGCAGCCATAACCAATGCAGCTGCCATTGAAGCAACATGAGAGTCAAACAAGTCTGCGCCCATACCGGCAACGTCACCAACATTATCACCGACGTTGTCAGCAATAACAGCAGGATTTCTCGGGTCATCTTCAGGAAGACCCAATTCTACTTTACCGACTAAGTCAGCACTGATGTCAGCGGTTTTTGTAAAGATACCGCCGCCTGCTTTTGCAAACAATGCCAATGAGCTCGCACCGAAACTGAATCCTAATAAGGCAGTGGTATCACCTGTTAACCACATGACCAATGCAACACCTAATAAGCTGCTGCCTACAACAGCCATACCCATAACAGCGCCGCCGCGGAAACCGGACATAAAAGATTTTTCAATCCCTTTTGTAGCAGCTTCTGCAGACTTAATATTAGCGATGGTTGCAATGTCGATACCAATTTTTCCTGCGATTGCAGAAAAAACAGTTCCAAAAATATAAGCCAAAGTCATGATGATGTTTTTCTTCGCAGAACCAATCCAAATTGGGGATGGAAGAAACAACAGGATTAAAAGGGCTACAACACCACAAAATACACTTAATGCAGTATATTCCTTACGAAGGAAGGTGTTTGCACCGTCTTTAATTAGTTGGCCGACTTCAGCAATTCTTTTGTTAGAAGAATCTTGGCTTGAAACCCACCTGTACAGCCAAAATGCAGTAGCGAACGCTAATACAGCGACGACAATTGCTGCAATTTGGGATACTAGTTCATTCATAAATTTTCAACTCCTATATATAGTTATAATTTTTATATGTATAATATCATGCAGAATAATGAAATACAAGGAGCTCCATTACTTTTTTTTAATCTCATACGCAAACAGAAAGAAATGAACGATTAACCATCTTAAATCAAAATTTTGGGGAAAAGTTCAGAAAACGTTGTTTTTCTGTTTCCCTTTATGATATATTCAATTTGAAAATAGTTTTCTATAACAAGATCAATAAATAAAAGGGGGAGAACAAAAAATGTGGGAAGAGTTTAAAAAATTCGCGCTAAAGGGTAACGTGATGGACATGGCGATCGGTGTGATCATCGGCGGTGCATTCGGGAAAATTGTATCTTCTTTTGTCAATGACATTATGATGCCGTTATTAGGGATCGTTTTAGGAAGAGTGGACTTGAGTGCTTTAAAATGGGTGATCAGGGAAGAAAATGAATCTGTCGCAGGTCTAACATTGTCGTACGGTATGTTCTTACAAAATACACTTGACTTTATCATTATCGCTCTATCCATTTTCTTTATGGTAAAACTAATCAGTAAAATGAAGAAAAAAGAGGTGGCGCCTCCGCCGAAACCGGCTGTTCCTCCCGCTCCTTCAAAAGAAGAAGTATTGTTGGCAGAAATCCGCGATTTATTAAAGAAAAAATAATTTATATTTAAATTGTGTAAAAAGATTGTCCTTGGCATCAAGGATAATCTTTTTTTATTGATATTTTACACAGAATACGTTTCTTGACAGCCCTAATATATGGTATAGTTTATATGAAACAAGAAATGCCGGAAGACGGCGGAAACGATCAACATAAAACATTTTTGTAACTTGTTCATCTATATATTAATAAGACGGTTGAAGGAGAAACATATTATGAAGCTAAATTACAAACGGACTTTTCTAATCGGGTTTGCGTTTCTATCCATCTGTGCCTTTTGGCAGCTGTATGACAGTATTGTCCCGTTGATCTTGAAAAACACATTCGGGATCGGGGATACCCTCTCCGGCGGAATTATGGCCGTGGATAACATATTGGCGTTATTTATGTTACCGTTATTCGGAGCGTGGTCAGATCGAGTGGATACACGTTTAGGAAAAAGAACCCCGTTTATCATCTTGGGTACCGTCGGCGCTGTGGTTTTTATGACTTTGTTGCCAATCAGTGACAACAGGGTAAACCTGCCTTTATTCATCATAACCCTTTTCTTCACATTGATTGCCATGGGTTCTTACCGTTCTCCTGCGGTTGCTTTGATGCCGGATCTGACGCCGAAGCCTCTGCGTTCGAAAGCCAATGCCATTATCAACTTGATGGGTGCTGCAGGTGGCATGGTGACGTTAGTGTTGATCTCAACCATGGTTAAAAAGGTGGACAAACCGAATTACTTACCCATCTTTGTGATTGTAGCTGCATTGATGGTATTATCAGTAGCCATATTGGTGTTGACCGTCAATGAAAAGAAATTGTTAAAGACCATCGAAGGTTTGCAACCGGATGTACCGGAACCTGAAGAACAATCCGGAGGTGCTGCAAAATTACCTAAGGATGTGTTTCGGAGTTTGGTGTTCATATTAGTATCGGTATCCTTTTGGTTTATGGCATATAACGCTGTCACCACCACTTTTTCCAAGTACGCGCAGGATTTTCTTAAAATCGAGGGAGGGGGATTTGCCGGTAAAATGCTACTTGCAACAGCAGCAGCGGTACTTATGTACATTCCGTCCGGATACATCGCTTCTAAAATAGGAAGAAAGAAAACCATCATGATGGGGATTGTCTTGATGTTCATATGTTTCTCATTGGCTTTTACATATACAGAGTACAAAGTTTCCATGAACATTCTTTTAGCGCTGATCGGTGTAGGTTGGGCGTTGATCAATGTAAATTCTTATCCTATGGTGGTTGAAATGTCCAAGGGGTCGGAAATCGGAAAATATACAGGATATTATTACACCTTTTCCATGGCAGCCCAAATCATAACACCGGTTTTATCCGGAGCGCTGCTTGAGTTTGTGGGATATCGTTCATTGTTTCCTTATGCAGCAGTGTTTATGGCATTGGCGTTTGTGACCATGACTGCGGTAAGACACGGAGACAGTAAACCGGTCACACCCAAAGACAAATTGGAAATGTTGGATACCGGAGATTGACCGGTATGTTGAAAGTAATTTTGATTGTAAGTTCAGTGATTCTATTGCTCTTTTTAATGATGTGCTTTCTGGTAAAACCGGGGGAAAGAAGAATAGAATCATTTGATATTCGAACTTTTGCCCATAGGGGTTATCATGATGAAAATGCACCGGAAAACTCGTTAACGGCTTTTGAAAATGCAAAGCGGCTAGGTCACGGTGTTGAATTGGATGTACAATTAACATTGGATGAACATCTTGTGGTGTTTCATGATCAAGACCTTGAAAGAATGTGCGGAGTATCAAGAAATATCGGGGATTTGACTTACGAGGAACTGCTTGAATACAAATTAAAAGGAAGTAATGAAAAGATCCCCCTATTTGAAGACGTTTTGGCGATTTTGGAGGACCGGCCTATCATTTGTGAGATAAAGACACAAAAAGGTGTTACAGACATTAGAGCATGCAAGCCGGTTTGCGAAGCCATTGATCTTTATAAAGGTCCCACGGCGAATTCATGAAGGCATATAATGGTAACTTGATGTAGAAAAAACGCAAATAGTGTGAAAAATACCTGGA
>CALCRE010000119.1 GCA_937894465.1 uncultured Clostridia bacterium | reverse complement strand
GTTGGTGTGAATAACAGCAATTTGTTCACCCGGCTTAGGAAGATCGGTTTGAACTGTTGCCGATTTTCCGCAAGAAACCAAAGTAAAAATGAGCAGAACCATCAAGCTTATAAGTAGTTTTCTTTTAATCATTCTTTTAAACACTCCTTTCCACAAGGGATATTATAACATTAACCGGACTAAATTCCATAGAAAATATCAAGGAGTAATCTGTTGTTATGATATAATCTTTTGTAAATATGTATGATTCATTTTTTTAATGAGGAGGGTTTCTTATGTTACAATGTGGTGTTGCACAAATCGATATCACGCCGTATCTTGGATCTCATATACCCGGGCAGACTTTTAACAGACTTTCTACCGGCATCAAAGATCCTCTTTACGCTAAAGCGGTGGTTTTTTATGATGGTCAAAAGAAAATTGCATCGGTGGTTCTTGATACCATAACCATTGATGCTGAAGCTGTAAAGGAAATTCGAGATAAGGCCGCTTCCAAATGTTCTGTTCCATCATCGTCTATTATGGTTTCGGCCATTCATTCTCACACAAGCGCACCTGTAGGGGATCTTTACGAAAGTAAGAAAGATCCTGCTTACATGGAGTTTTTAACGACTCGTGCTGCCGATGCAGTGGTTATGGCTGACGGGAAACTACAAAACGCCAAAGTAGGTGCTTCATACGGATTTGAGGACTCCATTGCATTTAACAGGCGCTATCGAATGAAAGACGGTACATACCGAACCAATCCCGGTCCGAAAAATCCCATGCTGGATCACCCTTTAGGCCCTATCGATCCCCAAGTTGCCGTGGTTCGCATCGATGATGAAAACGACAACCCCATTGCTGTACTGACCAGCTATGCATGTCATTTGGACGTGGTGGGAGGAACCGAATACAGTGCCGATTATCCGGGTGCTATTGCAAGAACCATTGCCAAAGCGCTGGGAAATGATGTGATCAGCATTTTCTATACCGGTACATGTGGAAACATCAACCACATAAATTTCCCCGGTATAGGGAAACCCTCTTCAAAAGGCAAGGAATACAGTGATTATATGGGGTGCATATTGGCCTATGAGGTTCTTAAGACAAGAGAGAAGATTGTAACAGACAATCAATGTAAAGTTAACGATGCATCCACCGTAATCAAACTCGATACCAGAAAACCCGACCCCGTTGCTGTAAAGAAAGCCTATGAAATCTTGACGAATGATCCGGAAGGTAAGCATTTCAACGAATTGGAACTAACCCGATATCATGAAAACCCCAAAGATCATTTGGATGCCGAATTACAGGTCATGTCCGTAGGCGATTTTGCCATTTCTTCTTTCCCGGGTGAAATATTTGTTGAATTCGGTTTGGAAGTTAAAAAGCAATCTCCTTTTAAGGTGACAATAACAGCAGAATTGTCAAACGGCTCCTTAGGATACATCCCTGTGAGAGAAGCCTTCGACCAAGGCGGTTACGAACCGTCACTGACCACCTATACCAATGCAGGTCCCGAATCCGGTTATCAAATGGTCCAAGCGTTAGTCTCTTTATTGAATAAACTATAATACTTAAAGAGCCCCTGCCTATACAGTCGGGGGCTCTTTTCAAAATAACGATTACAAAAACTTTTCCATTGCCATCATGATCGTTGTGTTAGAAAATTGGTGGTTGATGTACCATACCACATCTCCCGATTCATCCAGAAAATACACCGTATAATCCACATCATAAGAAAATGGTAAACGTCCGGCAGCCGTCTTGTCTTCTAATGCATCAATAAAAATAAATTGCACATGAGTATGTTTACCGGAATCACTGATTCGTTCCATATTTTGTTTCACCGTGATCCCGTCATATGTGTCTCGATTATATATGGTCACTACCCGTTTCATGCCCGCTTCGCCGGGTATCGATTCAGGGGTAATTTCGTCCGGTATGATCCAATCCCTGATATTGAGCACAATGAACAAAACTACTAGCAAGGCAAGAAGTGCAACTACAAAATCCATTCGCTTATTCAATCTGGTTACCAACATATATATGACACCCTTTCTTGAACATTCTAGTCCTTCGGTTCAACACCAAAATACTGCTCGATCACTTTTATAAAGGCTTCTTTTTCAAATTTCGTTTCATACCATTGTGTCTTAACTTCGTTATTCTTATCTAAGAAATAAACGGTATAGTTCTTACCGGCCATTAGTTTTAAATTTACGGTTTCTTCGTCTTCTTCGGCGATGTCTACATAGACAAAATCCGGTACATCCTCATATAACCGTTCTAAATCCATCACTTCTCCGAGAATTTTCCCACCGTCAGGGTACAAGGAATTGTATAACGTCACGACCCTGTATGTATCATCCTCCCCCGGCATTTTTTCAGGCGGTTCATTTCGGAGTAGTTCAGGAAAGGCAAGAACAATGTAGATCATGACCAATGCTGCGATTAAAATCAAACCTTTTTTAACAAATTCTTTAGCCATGACAACTACCTCCTCCCATAATCAGAGATATGTACATCATGAATCACCCTCAAGTTTAGAATCATATTCATTATATCATATGCACAAAGCATGATTCAATTTCAACAAAAATAAAAAGCTTACAAAATTACGAGACTCATCTTAGTTGTTTAGGTATAATTCCACGGTTTCCCATTATATATTAATATTGATAGCATGCACCTGTTTGCAAACCTTACGGATTGTGATATAATGACTTTAAAATTATAGGACATGGGTGTGATAAAATGGTGGTAATAAAAGAAGTTGAAACGCGAAAGCAATTACGGGATTTTATCAAATTTACATATCGGCTATATGAAGATGACCCGAATTTCGTTCCAAATTTACGGACCGATGAATATCAGACCTTAAAAGAGGATAAGAATCCTGCTTATGAGCATTGCAAGACCAAATTATTTTTAGCATATAAAGATAAAAAGGTAGTCGGTAAAATCGGCGTTATTATAAATGATTTGTTTACGCAAAAGTTCAATAAAAAATACGGCCGTTTCGGCTTTGTCGATTTTATTGAAGATTTTGAAGTCGCCTCAAAACTGTTTGAAGTTGCAGAAAATTACTTGCGGGAACAAGGCATGGAAGGAATACACGGTCCTTTGGGATTTTGCGACTTGGATCCAGAAGGAATGTTGACTTCGGGTTTTGAATACACCGGTACATTCACCACTTTATATAATCATCCTTATTACCCGGAATACGTAAAACGTTTAGGATATGTAGAGGATGCCGAATGGATCGAATATGAGTTAAAAGTACCCGAGGTTATTCCGGAACAACTGAAAAGTGTTGCAGAATACGCAAAAAATCGCCATGGTGCATTTGTTATGTCATTAGAGAGTAAAAGCGAAATCAAGCAAATTGCTCCGAAGATATTTGATTTAATAAATGTATGTTATAAAGATCTATACAGTGTGGTGGAGTTAACCGAAAAGCAAAAAGAGCATTATATCAATATGTATTTTAACATCCTTGACCCAAGATATATCAGGGTTATCCAGAACAAAGAAGGAGAGCCCATCGCATTCGGATTAGGATTCCCTTCACTGGCCAAAGCCATGCAAAAACACAATGGAAAATTGCTTCCTCTGGGGTTACTGGATATTTATAAAACATTAAAAAAACCTACTCGTTTGGAATTACTCTTGATTGCGGTAAGGCCGGATTACAAGCGAAAAGGGATCAATGCCATTCTCATATGCGAAATGGTGGAATTATGCAATAAGTTAAATATACGAACAGTGGACTTGAATCCACAGTTGGTTATGAATTTTGATGTAAGAGGGCAATGGAAACATTTCGAATCCGTTCCAAACAAAACACGTGCAGCTTTTTTCAAAAGCTTGGCATAGAATAAAATACGCGGGGCTGTATATGCCCCGTTTTCTTTGGAGGCACTAAATGATCTTAGGTATTGCAAAAGAAATGGTGACACCACATGTATTATCCAAGATGGCGGGATATGCAGCAAGAACCGAAACATTCAAAGGTATTCATGATGACTTGTATGTAAGATCATGCCTGTTAAAAGATGGTGATAAACAAATCATTATCATCAGCTTTGATATCATTCAGTTTAACTATGGCTTGAATGAAAAAATACTAGCTTATCTCAAAGATGAGTATGACGTGGAAAATCAACATGTCATCATCAACTATTCCCACACCCATGCAGGCCCCGAAGTCAAAGGCCACCGATCCAAAAACGATTCAAACATGGACGCAATTGAAGATTTTCTTCTTGATCGCACAAAATGTTGTGTGGATAAACTGTTTTTGAACCTTTTCGAGGGTGATGTCTATTATGCAAAGACCCATGGAGATTGGAACGTAAACCGAAGAAAAAAAATCGGTGCCGGCATCATAATGGCTCCGAACCACGAAGAAATCAAGGATACAGAATTATGGATGTTAATTTTAAAAGATGATCAAGGTCGTATCCGCGGTCTTTTCTATAACTATTCCTGTCACCCGGTGACTCTTTCAACCACATTGTACCTATCCTCAGAATTCCCGGGTAGAATCAACCAATTATTAGATGCATCCTATTATGGTTGCGTATCCGGTTTTTTACAAGGTTCCGCAGGAAATATGCGTCCTTTAATCAGTGCAAAGGGCGGCAAATTCCTTCCATGCAGCTTTGAAGAAGTGGACCAAATGGCCACTTCCATATCACTGGCTATAAAAGATGTCATTGACAAGGCAGCTTACAAAAAAATCACACCAGTCCTAGATGCCGTCTCCTTTATCATACCGGCTGCCATTAAGACCTTGCCTAAGGAGCATTTTATAGATCTGGCTCAAAAGACCAAATCATCCTTGAAAAACGCTTATCAATATATAGTTGACAATTACGAATGTATAGGAGAAACAGTAGATATTCACGCAGGTATCGCCAAGATTTCCGATGACCTATATATCGCCTATATGGGCGGAGAGATTTGTTATGAAGTCAAATTGGTCGTGAAAGAAGTGTTTAAAGAAAAAGACTTGATTTTCTTAGGGTACCATGAAGCCATCACTTATATCCCAGCTGACAAATTGATTGAAGAAGGCGGATATGAAGGAAGTGATGCCCCATTGATGTCCGGTTTCAAAGGCCCCTTCAAAAAAGGTATCGATAGAACTGTGCGGGAGTATTTTCAAAAGCATTATGAACTATTGAAATAGATAATTTCATCAACTAAAAGTGAAGAAATCAACAACCGTCTGTTGGTTTCTTAATACGCCTTCTTTTGGCCAATATCCTTTTTGGGAAACCGTTTATGAAGCGCACAACACGAAATAAGCATCAATTTTAAAGAAAGGCTTCCATTTTTTGTAATATGGTATAATGGATTACAGATAAAAACCAAACGAAGAGAGGCATATCATGAAGTTTTATACCATCTTAGCTTGGCATGCAGGGGCAAGTTTTGTAACATGGGTTTTCCTTTTAATCATATCTAGAATATTAGGGCTTTTTTTCATGAATGCTCCGGAAAAAACCGCCCTCATGGTTTTTAATATACTTTCATATTTCATCTTTTTGATTTTATCCTTCTTTTAT
>CALCRE010000118.1 GCA_937894465.1 uncultured Clostridia bacterium | reverse complement strand
AAATCGAAGGTGGGGACCGGAACAACAGCTGGTATGATTGGTACCTGAAAGGCAAGATAAAAGACAAATCAAATCCGAAAAGGGCAAACCGTCATTATGACTTGTTCCGGGAGGATACGGAGCTGTTAAAGGAAATCGGTATAGAACATTATCGTTTCGGAGTGGAATGGAGCAGGATCGAGCCTGATAACGGTGTCTTTGATGAGGAAGTTCTTTCTCATTACCGTGAAGAAATCAGTCTTTTAAAGCAGTATGGAATACAACCCCTTCTGACATTGCATCACTTTACCAATCCTATGTGGTTTGAAGACTTAGATGCATTTGAGAACCCGGAAAACATCCCTTTGTTTTTACGATATGTGGAGAAAGTCATTTCATCCTTAGGGGATTTGGTCAATGAATACATCACCATCAATGAACCGAATGTGTATGCCGTAGGAGGTTACTTTTTCGGCATTTGGCCTCCCGGTAAAAAGAGTATCCGGTCGGTCTTGAAGGTTTATCAAAACTTGTCTTGTTGTCACATTCAATCTTATCGTTTGATTCATTCCCTTCGCGAAAAAACGGGATACAATGACACAAAGGTGGGTTTTGCCCACCATATGCGAATCTTTGAAGCGAAAAACCCCAAAAATCCTGTTCACGTACTTTATGCAAATGTCATGGATCGCCTTTTTCAAGAGTCGATCTGCAAAGCTTTTATGACAGGTGACTTCGATTTTCCGTTAAAAAGACCAAAAGACATTGTAAAGGGCAAGTATTATGATTTTATCGGTTTGAATTACTATACCCGTAGCACCATTTCACGCTTTGAGGACGGTGTCAAGGAGAATGTACCGGTTAATGACTTAGGATGGGAGATCTACCCTCAAGGTATTGTAGTGTGTGCCAAAAGGTTGTATGAACAGTATCCGTCGCCAATTTACATAACCGAAAATGGAACATGCGACAATGAGGACAGTTTCAGGTGTCGTTACATCTATGAACATTTAAAAGCACTTAGTGAAAGTGATTTGCCTGTAGAGCGATATTATCATTGGTGTTTTCTAGATAATTTTGAATGGTTAGAAGGAGAAAGTGCTCGTTTCGGATTGGTTCATGTGGATTATGAAACCCAAAAACGCACATTGAAAAAAAGCGGATTGTTTTACAGTCAACTCATCGCCCAAGAAGGCATTAGTGAAGAAACGGCTTTAGAATGCTTGTCCGAGGAATACAAAACAAGCAATAAAGAAACAATAAGAACAGGTGATTGGACATGACAAATAAATGGTGGCAAGATGCAGTCGTTTATCAAATCTACCCGAGAAGCTTTCTGGATACCAATCAAGACGGTATAGGAGATCTTCCGGGAATCATCTCAAAATTAGACTATTTAAAGGATCTGGAGGTTAATTGTTTATGGTTGTGTCCTGTTTATCGATCTCCCGGAAAAGACAACGGATACGACATTAGTGATTACACCGATATCAATCCGGAATTCGGAACTCTTTCGGATATGGATTTGTTAATCCGGGAAGCGGGGCAAAGAGGAATAAAAATTATCATGGATTTAGTCATCAACCACACATCAGATCAACATCCTTGGTTTCTCAAAAGCAAAGATAAAAACAGCCCATACCGGGATTATTACTTTTGGAAAGAAGATACCAACGGGAAGCCACCAAACAATTGGACCGGTTTTTTCGGCGGCAAAACCTGGAGCAAGGATCCGGGATCAGGTGATTGGTATCTTCATTTATTTGCAAAAGAGCAACCGGATTTAAATTATCACAATCCTGCTGTCATTGAGGAGATCAAAAGCATCCTCAAATTCTGGCTGGACAAAGGCATTGCAGGTTTTCGATGCGATGTTATTAATATATTGTGGAAAGAATCCTTGAATGACGGAAGAAAAAGGCTCATATTGACAGGAAGCGAACATTACATATCAAAACAAAGAAACCATGATATCTTAAAAACCCTCCGAAAAGATGTTCTTGACCTGTATGATTGCTTTACCGTAGGTGAGACGGTGTTTATCACTCCGGAAGATGCAAGGGACTTTATACTTCCCGAGAGAAAAGAATTGGACATGATCTTTTCCTTTGAGCATATGGAGACCGACCAAATCATCGTCAAATGGTTTAAAACTAAATTCAAACCCAAAAAGTTATTTCAGACATTAATCAAATGGCAAAAGGAACTTCCTTGGAATGCTAATTACTTGGAAAATCACGACCAACCACGCTCGGTTTCTCGTTTTGGAAATGACGGAAAACACAGGGAAGTATCGGCTAAAATGCTGGCAGTGTTGTTACTCACATTAAGAGGTACTCCTTTTATATATCAAGGTCAAGAATTAGGCATGACCGGATTTGATTTTCAATCCATGGAAGATATTCGTGATGTGGAATCCATCAATATTCATCGATTAGCCAAAAGCTTACATATTCCTAAAAAAATACGTTGGCAAATGATTCGTAGAACAAGCCGGGACAATGCGAGAACACCTTTTCAATGGTCGGATGAAAACTATGCCGGATTTACAAAAGAAACTCCCTGGATCAAGGTCAATGGCAACTACAAGCGGATTCATGCAAAAGAGCAGATAAAAAACCCGGATTCCGTGTTAACCTTTTACAAAAAGCTCATTGCCTTACGAAAAAATTCTGTTGTTTTGAGGAAAGGCTCCTTTACATCGGTTTATTATGATAAAAATATTTTCGTCTACAAAAGAACATATGAAGAGGAATCCATCCTGGTTTTATTGAATTTCAGTGATAGAAAGATCGAATACCAATCCTCCGGATCAGTGCTGTTTACAAATTACAAACGTGAACTGTATGACGGGGTGTTGAACCCCTATGAAGGGCTTTTATTGCAGCTGTAAACCCAATTATTCTGTTGAACTACATATGTAGTGGAAAGGATTAAATATGGCAAAAGAAAATTTTACTCGAAACAAGTATTTCTTTGGTTTGGGCACCGTCGGCCGAGATATGCTGTACACACTTGTCAGCATGTATCTTCTGTTTTATCTTACCGACATTTTGGATTTGCCGGATTCCACCATGTGGTGGATGACCGGAATATTGACGGTGCTGAGGGTTTTTGATGCTTTAAACGATCCCATCATGGGGGTGTTGGTGGACAACACAAAATCCCGTTACGGGAAGTTCAAGCCTTGGATTGCCATAGGTGCCATATTAGCCGGAGTATTTACCGTGCTTATGTTCACCGATTTTGGTATGACCGGTGCTAACTACATCATCTTTTTCACCATTGTTTATTTGATTTGGGATGTTGTTTACGGGGCAAATGATATTGCCTATTGGTCCATGTTACCTTCACTTTCCATTGATATGAAGGAGCGAGAGAAGATGGGCTCATTTGCCAAGATTTGTGCAAGCATCGGGATGTACATTGTTGTTGTGGCTATTCTTCCCGTTACCCAATTACTAAGCGAACGGGTAGGAAGTCCGGTAAAGGGATGGCTTGTTTTTTCTTTGATCGTGGCCGCTTTGCTTCTTATATTCCAAAGCTTTACGGTGTTTGGCGTAAAAGAAATGAAAGGGGCTTTCAAGGAAGAAGAAAAGACCACTTTGCGGGAAATGTTTTCTGTGATCTTTAAAAATGATCAATTGATGGTGACGGCAGTGGCCATGGCTTTGTTTATGATCGGTTATTGCACCACCACAAGTTTTGGTGTGTACTTCTTTAAGTATGCATTTAGGAATGAAGCCATGTATTCTGTGTTTGCAGGTGTGTTGGGTGTGTCACAAATCACTGCTTTATCCTTGTTTCCTCAGTTTTCTAAGAAATTCAACCGTAAGCAATTGTATACTTTCGCAACCGTTATGGTAACGATGGGATACTTTGTGTTTTTCTTATCTCCCATGAATATAATTCCCATCGGGATTGCCGGTATATTGGTTTTCGTAGGGGAGGCATTTATCTCGATCCTCATGTTGATGTTCTTAACCGACACCATTGAGTACGGTCAATGGAAATTTAGGAAAAGAAACGAGAGCATCACTTTTTCCATCCAACCTTTCATTAACAAGATCGGGGGAGCCATTGCCAGCGGGATTGTGGGGGCAACAATCATCATCTCCGGAATCAATGAAGCCGTTACCCCGGACGATGTCACCGAACAAGGCTTGTTGATTATGAAAGTGTCCATGCTTGTTCTGCCTCTCATTTTAATTGCCATAGGATATTTCATTTATTTACGCAAGTTTAAGATTGACGAAAAATTATTTGGTCAAATGATCTCTGATTTGAAACAAAGGGGAGATATTAGGGATCCGGATAAAGATTATTGAGTTTTTTCTTCAAAGCATGGGTGTTGTACTTTGCTTTGATATCAGATAAAATGAATTATGAATTTGTGAAAACTATATAATTTGAGGGAGATGTACATTATGGGAGACAGAACAAAGCCTTATCGATATTTCAAACCTCGGAAAATGGCCAGTTGGGTCACCGAACTCGAAGATATTTTATGGCCGGATAAAGCCATTGTGGAAAAAATTAAGAAAAGGGCAAAAAGCTTTTCTGATGCCGGAATTGACACGGCGATTAATTTCGGATTTCATTTGAGATTTGACTTTTCAGATCATTTTGATATGCTCCATGGATATTTTAAAAATGTTTGTGATGAATTGCATCAGTATGGAATCAAATTTATGGATCACTACAGCTGTAATTTGGTGGAGCGTCCAAGGACACAAGAAGACTTTTTCTATTTGCATAATGCTCATAAACACCATGTTTTGCTTCATAAAGACTCAAAAGCTGCAGCTTTTGCACAATATGAAGGACATATGTTTCAAGATATTTGCGAAAAACGTGTAAACGACGGAACAAGAGGATACAGTTGGAATTACCAAGCTGAAATGTTCTGCCATAACAACCCGAATTTTTTGGATATGCATAAAAAATATTTGCAGCGTTTATTCGCCGATGTACCTATAGATGGATTGGAAATTGATGATATGTGTGATTACGGCGCCTTTTCCACATGCTGTTGCGAATACCGCAAGGACTACGGAAGAGAATTACCGCCTTTTGAAAACAAGGACTTTTGGGGGGACACCTCCGGAAACCCTACTACATGGGGAAACTACGACAATCCTGCATTCCGTGATTGGGTCATGCTAAAAGCCTATTCCGCAAGGGATCATATTAAAATGGTTAAGAGCGTATTGGGCGATCGCCCACTGATGACTTGCTGCTCTGCTACAGGTCCTATGGTATTAAACGGTTTAGGATTGAATTTAGAGCGCTTCATGGATGATTTGGACCTAGTGATGCTGGAAAATTGCGGAATGGGTGTACAAACCGTTGTTTGGGATCGTATTGAAGCGGAAGCTTTGCAACAAAAAAATATTGCATTGAATATGGGTAAAGCTCCGGCTATTGCCCTGAGCTATTCCACCTATGACACCAGTGCTTATATGGGTTGGGCTTTTGCAAGGTTTTGGGGAGTTTCCAACTGGGCAAGCACGTTAGTGGGTCGGCTAAGTCATGACCCCGGGGACATCAAGGAAATATCCGATCTTTTAGCACCATGCAACAATTGGGAAGATCGATACAGTAAAATTGATCCTTGCGAAGGGAAAGACCTATACGAAGTCCGCCTGGTGAACAATCTGTTGTGTCGTGAAAACGGTCACCGGGACAATCAAGGAATGGATCATTGGAGCAAAACAGCTGCTTGGTCCAAAGCTTTATTACGTTGTAATGTAGGATATCGTTTTGTCCGTTACACGGAGCTATCCGATCAAGAACGCTTATTAAGTGAGGACACACCTTTAATATTGGATAACTGCGGAGTGGTTTCCAATGATCAATTCGAAGCCATCAAAGCTTTTTTGAATCAAAGCGGAAAAGTCATCATTGTATTACCCTTCGGAACAAAAGATGAGAAAGGTTTTGTTCGTGAAAAACCCTTGTCCGATGAACTGATCAAAAACGCCTATCCCGGATTGACATTGATCGAAAACCATTTGGCAGACGAAGACATTGTCAATCAACTGATTAAAAAGGAGATTATCAAACCGAGAGTTCGTCAAATACAAGGAGACGAAACCTGGGCTGTGAAAATTAGAAAACATGAAGGGCATTTGGTGATGCACCTGTTAAATCGTGCCATTGAGGCGATTGCCCATCCGGAGTTGACCACACCATATAGCGGTGGAAAGATATTATATGATATCAATGCTGCCAACAAGCAAGAAACTTTATCATATATCATAAAAACCGATTCTATGACCGGTTCATTTAAGGATCTGTATTTTATGAGCCCTGAAACCGGTTCTGTAATTAGAGATGTTGCAGTTGAACAAGTGAATGAAGAAGAAATAAAGATAACATTTAACGTGAAAGATATCAAACTTTATGGTATCGTTTCATAATTTTAGAAAGAAGGTACTTTTTAATGGCAGACAGACAAACACCTTATTCATATTTTAGACCAAGGAAAATG
The DNA here is from genome assembly GCA_937894465.1 of uncultured Clostridia bacterium. Taxonomy (GTDB): domain Bacteria; phylum Bacillota; class Clostridia; order JAAYHZ01; family JAAYHZ01; genus JAAYHZ01. The sequence continues at coordinate 7,980 of CALCRE010000118.1, read as the reverse complement.
GCAAGTTGGGTGACCGAGCTTGAAGACCTATTGTGGCCGGACAAGGCTATTGTGGAAAAGATAAAGAAAAGAGCAAAGGGATTTGCAGATGCCGGAGTGGATACTGCAATCAATTACGGATTCCATTTACGCTTTGACTTTTCTGATCACTTTGATATGCTTCACGGATATTTGAAAAATGTATGCGATGAACTTCACAAATACGGAATCAAATTCATGGATCATTACAGCTGTAATTTAGTGGAGCGCCCCAGAACAAAAGAGGACTTCTTCTATTTGCATAATGCACATCGTCATCATGTTTTGTTGCATAAAGATACAAAAGCCGCTGAATTTGCCCAATACGAAGGGCATCGATTCCACGATATTTGTGAAAAACGTGTAAATGACGGAACAAGAGGATACAGCTGGAATTATCAAGCCGAAATGTTTTGCCACAACAATCCGAACTTTTTGGATATGCATAAAAAATATCTTGAACGCCTATTCGACGACGTGCCTATGGATGGAATGGAAATCGACGATATGTGCGATTACGGTGCTTTTTCCACTTGCTGCTGTGATTACTGCAAAGAACGCTTCCGTCAAGAATTTAACAGGGAACTTCCGCCTTTTGAAGATAAGGATTTTTGGGGCAACACCTCAGGTGCACCCACTACATGGGGAAACTATGATAATCCTGCATTCCGTGATTGGGTAATGTTAAAGGTCAATTCTGTGAAAGATCATATCAAGATGGTGAAAGAAGTTTTAGGGGATAGACCATTGATGACATGCTGTTCGGCAACCGGCCCCATGGTTTTGAACGGATTGGGGTTGAATTTGGAACGTTTCATGGAACATTTGGATTTATTGATGTTGGAAAATTGTGGTATGGGTGTCAACACTGTTGAATGGGATAAAACTGAAGCTGAAGCCCTTTTACAAAAGAACATTGCATTGAACATGGGCAATGCACCGGCAATCGCATTGAGTTATTCGGTTTATGATACTTCCGCTTACATGGGTTGGGCATTTGCGCGATTCTGGGGTGTCTCCAATTGGGCCAGCACCATGGCCGGAAGACTCAGCCATGATCCCGGGGACTTCAAGGAAACCCATGAGTTATTAGCACCATGCCATAACTGGGAAGATCGTTACAGCAGAATCGATCCCTGTGACGGAGAAGATATTTATGAAGTCCGATTGGTGAACAATCTGTTGTGCCGTGAAAACGGACATAGAGATCAAAACGGAAGAGATCACTGGGCCAAGGTTTCTGCATGGAGCAAAGCTTTGTTACGCACCAACACCGGTTATCGTTTCTTACGTTACTCCGAGCTGGCGGATGAAAAACGTCTTTTAAGGGAAGACACGCCTTTGATCCTAGATAATTGCGGAGTGGTTTCCGACAATCAGTTTAAAGCCGTAAAAGCATTCTTGGAAAAAGGCGGTAAGGTGATTATGGCTCTACCGTTTGGTATAAAGGATGACAAAGGTTATTTGCGTGAGCAACCTTTGTCCGATGAATTAATCTCCAATAGATATCCCGGTCTTGTGTTGATCGATGATGCTGTTGCAGATGAAGCCCTTGTTACAAAGTTAATCAAAGAAGGTGTCATAACACCTAGAATTCGTCAAATCGAAGGGGATACAACATGGGCGGTTCGAATTAGGAAACACAATGGCAAATTGGTGATGCATGTTTTAAATCGTGCCATAGAAGCCATTGCCCATCCTTCATTGACATCGGCGTTAGGACCTATGAAGATATTAAAGGACATCAAAGCGGTACACAAAAACGATGTCATCTCATACGAGATAGATCTTTCAGGTATTGTTGATCAATGGAGTGATTTGACCTTTATGACTCCGGAGACAGGATCGGTGAAACATCCGGTGTGTATGGAACAATTGTCAGGTGGAAAGGTTAAAGTATCCGTTAATGTTAAGGATATGACCTTGTACGGCATCATATCATAACCGGAGGAATTATGAGTATATTTAACGATGAAATAATGGAAGTGTTTGCAAACGGCATCATGGATGCCGTTGCAGAATATATCAGCAATGTGATCGGATATGAAAACATGGACAAACCCGGTATCACATTGGAGGAAGCCGTAACCCGCGGTTTGGAAGATACTGCTGTGGATGACAGCTATGAGCAGTATGGCATCGAAACCATTTTCCGCTTATTAGAACAATCAGATGTTGAGGATATTGATGAACTTGATGTTTACCGGCAAAAAAATACCGATAAGGTAATGACCATATGCCTTAATTATTACAAAAAGGCTTTTTCCGATACGTGGAAAGCATATCCGGGTATAACTGTTGAGGAGTTCACCGAAGGTATCTCCGGGGATGAACCCACTTATCTTTCTGAAAATGAGGTGTATTTTACCATTCGAAGTGTGATGAAAATATTGAGAGATCATGAATCCTACGTTAATGAAGTTCAATGGTGAGGTAAGTTTGTGAAAAAGTATTATATGGCTGTAGATGGAGGAGGCTCCAAGCTGATTTCCATCTTGTTCGATGACAGTTTAAATTTTGTGTCCACAGGTAGAGGTGGATCCATAAACGGTAATTTTGCCTCAATGGATGAAATCAAAAAAAGCATGTTAGATAGCATTACGGCATGCTTGCCGGAAGGGTTTCATGAACCCATACAGTGCTGTTTTATTACCATGCCCGGGCCTGCGGAATTGTATGTACAGATTTTGCAAAGCATTTGCCCGGTGATGGAAATGAAAAGACTCAGCGAAGGCTCAATATGCTTACTTTCAGGGATACAGAAGAAATCCGGACATGTGGCTTTGTCTGGCACAGGTTCCGGAGCTTTTATCATAACAGATATCGAGAATGTGTCCCATCTTGGCGGTTGGGGATCATTGATCGGGGATGAAGGAAGCGGATTTGACATTGGTTGCAAAGGACTTCAGGCGGCAATACATTCTTATGACACAAGAGGCCCGAAAACAGCTTTGGAGGAGATGATCCGTTCCTATTTCCGAGCGGAGGATTTTTTGAGTGTTCGAAATATACTTTATAGGACACCGACATACCGCTCGGTGATTGCCAAATTGTGTTTACTTGTTTTAAATGCCGCCGATTTAGGGGATCCAATAGCTATTAAAATCATGGAAAATGCCGGGAGGGACTTGGCAAAGCACATACTGGCTATTATAAGCAGGGACGGGTTGTCAGCAGATAAGGCGGATATCGTTACAGCAGGCAGTGTATGGAAGCGAAACCCTTATATGTTTAATGTATTTAAACAGGATGTATTAGCTGTTCATCCGACGGCGATCATTCATAAGCCTTTGTTTGAACCGGTGATGGGATCTGTGGTTTATATGGCTTATCAATTGTGTAATGAGGTGGATCAACCTTGTGTTGATCATTTAAAGGAGCAGTTCGGACAATTTTTAATCGGAAAGGGTTGAGTAAAAGATGATTGAATCATATATAAAGGAATTACAGAGGATTCTGGATGAAATATTGGAAACACAAAAACCGGTGATGGAGCAAGTGGCTCAAGAAATGGCAAATGCCATTGTCGAACGAAGAAATATATACACATTCGGATGCAGTCATGCGGGAATTCTAGCTCAAGAGATGTTTTACAGAACCGGAGGGCTGGCGGTGATCAACCCCATATTACCACCCGGTTTGATGTTGAATGTCCGTCCCGTTACCATGACCACGGATTTAGAAAGGTTGGAGGGTTTCGGAAAAGTCATATTGAACTCAGCCGGAGTAAAGGAAAAAGATATTTTGATCATCCATTCGGTCTCCGGTAGAAACGCCGTTCCGGTGGAGATGGCCATAGAAGCTAGAAAAAAAGGTATCATTGTGGTGGCATTAACTAACCTGAAATATTCCCGATCCGTCACATCAAGGCATAGCAGCGGAAAAAGACTGTTTGAAGTTTGTGATTATTTATTGGACAATTGCGGAAGCATCGGGGATACGGTTTGTCAAATACCGGGGTTCGAACAAAAAGTTGCAGCATCTTCTACGGTATCCGGTGCAACCATCCTCAATGCCATATTAGCACAAACAGTGGCAGGTATTGTTGAAAAAGGCATGGTGCCTCCGGTATTCATCAGTGCCAACATCGAAGGGGGAGACGCCCATAATGCAAAGGTTTTGAATGAATACAAAGACAATATCAAATATATGGAATAGGGTGTATAGAAGATATGATGACGGAGAATCTAAGACGTTGTCAATATTGTAATGCAACGGTCAAAGATAAGGCGTTACGCTGCCGCACATGCGGCAGCATCATCGGTAGAAAAATACCGATCATTCCATCGGTGCCAAAAGAAAACACTGAAAACTTGGAAGAAGATACTTGTACAATTATTGCCGAAACACAAAAAAATGTGAAAATGTCCATTACGGTAGGAGGTTTGTTTTCCTTCGGGTTAATGGTGTTTGTCCCGGTGGCAGGACAAATTGCATGCTTTATAACCGGTTTTGTTCTTTTGTTTTATAAAAATCCGGAAAAAAAGAAAAAGGGAAAAGTCTATTTGTTTCTTTCTTTCTTGTTTTTTGTATTGTGGTTCGCTGTTTTGTATGTTTTAAATCAAACATTCGGCTGGGTGGAATTATGGCACTAAAAAATATATTAAGAGCTCATATACTCCCTTTAAGAAATCAATTGGATGTATGTGCAAAAGAAAATGCAGAGCAGTTGATATGCGAAAAGCTGATACATTCGGAACTGTTTAAAAAAGCTGTCACGGTGATGAGCTATATGGATTTTCGAAACGAAGTACCGGTAAACCTATTGAACAAATCTTGTTTGTCCGAGGGCAAAAACCTATTGTTGCCCTATTGTGTGGATCAGGAACGGATGGTTGCCGTATCGGCGGAAGCGCTACCTGATGGAAACGACAAGGATCGATATGGGATCAGGGTGCCGGGGCAGGCAATGGGAAGGATAGTCCGCCCCGAGACCATAGATCTTATTATAGTTCCAGGTGTGGTATACAACCGGCAGTGTTATCGAATCGGATACGGGAAGGGGTTTTATGACCGTTTCCTCTCGTCTGTGAGACCGGATTGCATTAAAATCGGAGTTGCATATGAGTTACAGATCGTTAATGATCATTTCCAAGAGGATTACGATATACCGACTGATGTTTTAATAAGCGAAAAGAAAGTTTATTATCATGAACATTGTAAAGTTAGACTATAACAGAGGCAACACGGTAACAAGAGCAAACAGACTGTTCTTTATTTTTTGCACCCTATATTTCCTCTCTCGTTTAATCATTACCATGTACATGAGCATACAAATCAATATGTACGGAATAGATGTTGCGAACAATCAAATTGAGGATCTCAGGTATCCGGTAATTTTGTTCAATGAATTGGTTTTGGTATTGTTGCCATGTGTGATCTACACAATCATATACCGATTGAATATTCCGTACGGATTTCGTTTTAACAGCTTGCAATTCAAGAATGTTTTGATGGTTCTTTTTCTATGTATTCCTTTATATGTTTTCCTAAGCTCTCTCAATAGCCTTTCTTTTTATTTTCTTCAAAGAATCGGAGAAATTCCGGCAAACGACATTCCGGTTCCGCAAAATGCAGGGGAGTATGTTTTCAGTCTATTCATCGTAGCATTTGTCCCTGCGGTTTGCGAAGAATATTTTATGAGAGGAATTCTATTAAATGCATATAACCGAAGAGGGGCATTCGGGGCCATTATGATCAGCGGAATATTCTTTACCATTTTTCATTTTGATGTCACCAATCTGTTTGCACCGTTTTTCTTCGGAATTATCATCGGTTATGTAGTTTTAAAGACCAATTCCATTTATGCCGGAGTTTTGGCACATTTTTTGAACAATGCCATTGCACAAACCATGCAATACTTTCTGTACAATCCAAACTCTTCAGATACCATCCATATTCTTTTGGAAGATCTGCCGACGATATTGCTTCAATGCTTGGTCTCTTTGGCGATTATATTGAGTTTATTAATGGCCATAAAGGCCATGAATCCGGAAAGCAAATTGAAAAAACCTATCCGTAATCCTTTTTTAGGTGCTTTGGATATTGTGACCCATTGGCCGATTTTTCTTTCCCTTTCCCTATATGGTGCTATGATCTATTTAAAATTTGGTGTTTGAAAAACAGAAAACGGGGAATAGGAAATAATATATCTTTTTTTTCTTGGTTTTTTCTTTGAAATAGGTATAAACATTCATCTCCCACATATATTTGTTATGGTACAAGTTTTAATGAGTCAAGGGGGAATTTGAATGGAATATAATATATACGGCGAAATTGCAGAAAGGACAAACGGCAATGTATACATAGGTGTTGTAGGCCCGGTAAGAACCGGCAAATCGACTTTCGTGAAAAGATTCATGGACTTGAAGGTCATTCCGAATATTGAAAACGGATACGACAAAGCCAGAGCGATTGATGAATTGCCTCAAAGCGGAACCGGCAGAACCATCATGACGGCAGAGCCTAAGTTTGTCCCCAACGAAGCAGTTGAAATCAGTATGGAAGACAACATCAGTCTTAGTGTCAGAATGATCGATTGTGTCGGGTACATCGTAAAAGAAGCGATAGGCTACATTGAGGAAAATGCACCGCGTATGGTGAACACACCTTGGTTCGATTCCCCGATACCATTTGAAAGAGCAGCCGAAACAGGCACAAGAAAAGTCATTGAAGAACATTCCACCATCGGCATTGTGGTGACTACCGACGGATCCATAACCGAGATCCCTAGAAGTGCATACGTCGATGCTGAAAAAAGGGTCATCGAAGAATTAAAAGCCAGTAAAAAACCTTTTGCTGTCATTTTGAATTCCACACACCCGGATGAAGCCGAAACAAAAAAAATAGCTGCGGACATCGCCACAACATACCAAGTGCCGGTAAAATGTATTGATGCTTTAAATATGAGAGAATCTGAAATCAATGATATTATGAACATGGTTTTAATGGAATTTCCAATCAATGATATCTACTTTGATTTCCCTGCATGGGTGGACAGCTTGGACAACACATATGACCTCAAACAAAAATTCCGTGATCTTTGTATTAAGTCCTTCTCTAGCATCCGTAAGCTCAGAGAAGCCCGAGATCGAGTAGCTGCACTTGTGGAACCGGAATTTGTGGAAAATGCTTTTATAAAATCCATCAAACCGGGATCCGGATTTATCAATGTGCAATTGACTGCACAAGAAGGCTTGTTCTATAAGACGTTGTGTGACATATCCGGATTGGATATCAGTGATGATCGCAAGCTGATGAACGCCGTAAAAGAACTGTCTGATGTCCAAAAACAATACAAGCACATTGAATATGCTTTGCATCAGGCTAAAACTACAGGATACGGCATTGTAATGCCCACACTGGAAGAAATGAGTCTGGAGCAACCGGAGATTGTCAAACAATCAGGACGCTTCGGAGTAAAATTAAGGGCAACTGCTCCGTCAATTCATTTGATTCGCGCAGATATAGAAACGGAAGTTTCGCCTTTGGTGGGTTCTGAAAAATCCTCGGAAGAATTAGCCGGGTATATCATTAATGAGTTTGAAGAAAAACCGGAATTGATGTGGCAATCCAACATATTCGGAAAATCATTGCATGATTTGGTCATTGAAGGGCTGAACAACAAGCTGCTTAGAATGCCGGAAGATGCTCAAGTCAAGATCAGAGAAACCTTAGAGCGCATTATCAACGAAGGGAACGGCGGACTGATTTGTATCATATTGTAACAAAGGAAATATAACACCCGGTCTTTTTAACCGGGTGTTTTCAAATTTTAATTTAATTCTAATGATCTGACCTCCGAACACATGTTATAATAAATTAAATACTTTCGGAGGTTTTTTATGGCTGGCCCCAATATATTCATTTTCATGTGCGATCAAATGCAAAAGCAAGCTTTGCAAGAAGCAATCACCCCTAATTTTAACCGTTTGATCCGTGACGGTGTGTATTTTGACAAGG
>CALCRE010000117.1 GCA_937894465.1 uncultured Clostridia bacterium | reverse complement strand
TACATATTAACGGAAATAGTGTCGATTTTATTTAATTTGATTCTTCACAACTGAGCGATTTTTATTGAACTATGCATTGGTAAATTATTGTGATATAATAAAGATTATTTAATGCAACAATAAATTCAATTGAGGTGGAATAATGTTTAAAACAGAAAAAGAAATTATGGGACAACCCCAGTCTTTAAGAAAAACATATGATCTTATGATATCTAAACAAGACCAAATAAAAGACTTTTTTAAAGATGTAAAAAAGGTCGTGTTTACCGGTTGTGGTTCCAGCTACAGCCTGTGTAAATCTGCAGCATTGTCCATGAATATGCATACTGACATCACAAGTTTTGCCGTTGCAGCAGGTGATGCCATGATCAATTTCGAATACTACTCGAATATTTTCAAGGATGCTGCCATCGTTGCACCTTCAAGGTCGGGAAGTACCAGCGAAGTTGTTAATCTTGTAAAAATAGCGCAAGAAAAATACGGTTCAAAAAGTTTTTGTATCTGTGCCAAGGAAAGAAGTACATTATCGGAATTGTCCGAGTTATCCATAGAGCTTCCTTGGGCTTTTGACGAAAGTGTTTGCCAAACCCGCACCGTTACCAATCTTTATACAGTGAACTTGATATTATCTGCAATGATATCCGGAGAAACTGCACTTTTAAATCAAATCAATAACGCCGTATCACAAATCGGTACATTTATACAAGAGAACAAAAACATTTGCACACAAATAGGGAATTTGGGTCAATGGGACAACGTTGTTGTTTTAGCGGATGCAGAAATGGAAGGCATTGCAGAGGAGGCTTCTTTGGCATTTAAAGAAATATGTCAATTACCCTCCAACTATTATCATGTATTGGATTCTCGCCACGGACCTATGGTGTTGTTTAATGACAAAACATTGGTTCTTGCAGTATTGAGCCCTAAAGATCAAAAATATCAAAAGGATTTCATTAAAGATGTGAAGGATCATCAATGTACAGTGGTGACAATCAGTCAGAATACCGAGAACATTTGGGATTCAATGTTCCATATCGAACTTCCGAAATTACAATTTGCTTCCTGCGGTATACCCTTTATCACCATCGCACAAATGATTTCATTATACAAAGCTCTGCACATGGGTATCAATCCGGACCTTCCGAAGGGTTTGGATCCATGGATCAAATTATAAGGAGAAATGGAATGCATCCTTTACAAAATATCATAGAAAACAGGAAAAAAGGAAAGAAAACAGGCATTGTATCCATATGCAGTGCTAACCGTTTTGTCGTGGAAGCGTCCATGAACAGGGCTAAAAAAGAAAACACCTATGTTTTGATTGAAGCGACAGCCAATCAAGTGAACCAATTCGGTGGATACACCGGAATGAAACCGGAGGATTTTAGGAATTTTATATTTGAAATTGCCGACAGACTTCAGTTTGAACGGGAACGTATTATTCTCGGTGGAGATCATTTGGGCCCTTTGGTTTGGAAAGACTTGCCGGAAGAATTAGCAATGGAATACAGTCATACGCTAATTCATCAGTTTGTATCTGCCGGCTTCACAAAAATCCACTTGGACACCAGTATGCGACTTTCAACGGACGATCCCGATGCTATGCTTGAAACATCAGTGATTGCCATGCGGGGAGCGCTCTTATGTAAAACCGCTGAAGAAGCCGCAATAAAAGCCGGTACGAAGCCTGTATATATCATCGGCAGTGAAGTTCCTATTCCCGGTGGAAGCCAAGATGAGGAAGATACTGTATCCGTTACCACCACCGAGAGTTTTGTCAACACGGTGGAAACATACCGGAATACATTCAAATCATTAGGGTTGGATGATGCATTCAACCGTGTGATCGGCGTTGTGGTGCAACCGGGCGTAGAATTCGGAGATGATTCCATTCATGCCTATAACCGTGAAAAGGCTGCTCATTTGATATACAAAAAGAATGATTATCCCAATGTAGTCTTTGAAGGTCATTCCACTGATTATCAATTGCCGGAGTTAATGAAACAAATGAATAACGACGGGATTGCCCTTTTGAAGGTAGGCCCTGCATTAACTTTTTATATGAGAGAAGGCTTGTTTGCGTTGGAGTTGATTGAAAAAGCCTTGATCGATAAAAAGGATCAATCTGATTTTTCAAATATATTAGACAAAACCATGGTAGAGAAACCTGACAATTGGAAAAAGCATTATCATGGAGATGAAAAACAGTTGAAGATAAAAAGAAAATTCAGCTATTCCGATCGCGCCAGGTATTATATTCCGGACATGAATGTTAACAATGCCATTCAAAAGCTTTTGTCCAATTTGACTAATGTTTCCATACCATTGACTTGCTTGAGCCAGTATATGCCTATGCAGTATCTAAAGGTACGTCGCGGATTGTTGAAAAATACACCTCATGATTTGTTACTGGATCGTATTGATAATATTTTAGATGACTATTATTATGCAATTGAACCGATTCCTTTCAATGGAGGTGTCAGATGAAAAAATATGACGTGATTACTATAGGCGATTCATGTGTGGATATGATCCTACGAGGAAAAGATATCGTTCCTGAGTTCAATCAAAAAGAAAAGATCTTTGATGACTATAATATAGTTATGGGCGGATCCACATTAATTTTTGCAAGCCAATGCGGTAGATTGGGTTTAAAAACCGTTGTTGCCGGTAAAACCGGCAAAGATCCTTTCGGTAAAATCATCATGGATACCTTGAAGAGATCCAATGTATGCACGGATTATATGACTATGTCGGAAGAATTGAAAACCGGCGTAACCGTTGCATTATGCAAAGAGCATGACCGGGCAATGCTGACATACAATGGAACCATTGACGCTATGAAGCCGGAAGACATCCCTTGGGATGCATTGGAGCAATCAAAGCATCTTCATATCGGCAGTTATTTTTTATTAAAGTCCGTTCAGAAAAAATTTCC
>CALCRE010000116.1 GCA_937894465.1 uncultured Clostridia bacterium | reverse complement strand
GGCAGGGCTGGCATTTCTGTTCATTCGCAACAGACGCAAGTAGCCCCAGAAAATACATTTCGGGAAGGAGTTGACCTCAAAGAATGAATGCTAAACAGCGCATGGCCGGAGATTACAAAATCTTTCTTTCTCTCCATGTCGGCGATAAGGAAATCGTCGTTGGAGAGAACACGAAAGATGAAAGCGGACGGTATATGTGCGGGTTTTGTACGACCAATGACTTTTTCGCGCTCTACAGCGAGATCACCGTAAGCGATGACTATTTCGAGATAGTTGAGCTCTACGGGAGCCGTATTGCAGAACAAGCTGAAAAGGCACGAACAGCAGCCGAGGAATGCTGTGTGCCCCACATTGATGAGGCTCTGATCACAACCGCAGGCTGTAACCCCATAACCTACGCGGACAGCATTGAAGGCAAGGTCATCGTGATCAAGCCAGAGATCCTGCGGCGTGAATACTGAATGGCCACGCATCAGATCAAGCTGTGCGAGGGCGGTTTCGGCGCACACGGAAACAGCCGCGGCAACGCCTGCTTCTGCGTGGATCTGTTCAGTGGGAACCGTTCACGCTTTGAGCGCAGCGACGTTCTCGGCACGCTGGATGAGAACGCTCTGCCCGATTGGGCAAAGCAGGGACTTGAGAAAATCAGGTCTGCATCAGCCATTCAAAAACAATCACGAACAAAGGAGGAGGCTTCTTCCTAGTTCTTCGTATAAAGATGCAACTGATCTGTATAAAGTCAAACTGTGTACTATAATAGCAGCCAATCGAACAGTTTTCGAGCTCAAAGTTTATAGATCCTATCATCGGTTATATTCTATATATAACGATCCAATGAAAGGGATGATCTTGTGGCTTTTTTGTACGTTTGGCTTGCTATAATATTCATATTGACAATCCTTATTTTATTCAAGCTGGTGTTCAATATATTCTGCCTGTTCAGAAGGCGCAAATCGTTAGGCACACCGGAATTGAATAACGCTATTGTAAAGGTCGCATCCATTGCTTTATTGCCTGTTGTAATCATCATACAGGTGGTCAAGACCAAGACCAAGTGATCTCATTTAATTTTAGGAAAAAAGCATGAGATATTTGAATATTAATTTGACTTGAATCTTCATGGTGAAAGCATTATGATATTTATAGACTAACAAAAATTAGAAAAATAACTTTTCCTAGATGTAAAGTGTGGGGGTTAGAGCAAATGAGAAGGATGAATTGGCCGATTGCAATTTTATCAGTTATTCTTGTGATTATAGGTGAGATTTTCTTTGTACTGCCTAATGTGCGGGGAAGTGGCACGAGCATGGATGCCTTACGGTTAGGGAGCCTCGAGTACATAACGGATTATAGCCGATACATAACCTGTTACAATTTAAACGATATCACCGGGAAAAACGACAGTAACCTAGGCAGTGGGACATTAATCCGCTGGTCTCCGGTCAGTGAAACCATTCAAGCTGACAACTATATTCGATTTACATATCCCGTCCACATTGGCTATACCGGTGTAACCGGTAAATTCGTCGTGTTAAATGAACTGCCGATTGATGAAAAAAGGCCTGATAGCATTATTCACGTCAAAATCACCGGAGATCGTGACAACATAATCTACAAAAATGATTGGGAAGTGAAAGATGTCGATGAAATTGTGATCGACGAACCTCTGGACAAGATCCGGGAATTGAAAATAGAATTATGGAACAGCGAAAAGATTCGAGGGGACTTTTTAGAGATTGCCATGTTGGATTTTACGGTTTCCGAGGGAAACAGCACCGTTGCAGTTACAGACATGCAAAAGGTATCCATAAACAAATCACTGATGGGAAGTTGGGGAGGTACCATTTCAAAAGCCGATTCACACTACGATGAAATCATGATCGTAATAAAATCAATACTAGACGGTGATATAGCTGAAGCGATTGTAACACTTTCTCAAGATAAGAGCAGGAACGGAAGCTATATAGCCAAAGGAACAGTGGATTATGAAACCCGAACCGTCAATCTGTTTCCTGAAAGGTGGATCGAACAGCCTAATATTAAAGACCTCAATCAAGATGCTTATGCAAAAAGGTATGAATACTTTCCGATTCTTGTCAAATTCAACGAAAACCAAAATATTCTTAGGGATACCGGTATGAGCTTGGTTGCGAAAAAGTTGGTGCAAGGAGGACAGAAGTAGTGAAGAGAATATTGAGTAGTTTACTTTCTGTGCTGATCGTTTCCTTTATCATGCTTTTTGTTATGATGTTGGTTTTCAGTTACACCGGTAAAAACGAAGATAACCGGCATCTGGATGTGGAAATAAAAGGAGAAGGACTAAGCGGATATCAGCCGTTCGGATCCGCCTATCGATATGTTAAGACACCTGGCAAGTATGATGAAATTGAACTGAATTTGCAGTTCCGAGCCAAGGACAAGAGTGCATTGTTTATTACATCAGCCGATATTGTCACGGAAGGGATTGAATATGACAGGAAACAATTTGAAAACCATCTCCGTTTTAGGGATGTAAAAGTTACCGACCCGGAAGGCTTTCGCATATACATTCCCAAAGGTACGGTCGTCACCTATGAAGGCTATGCACTTCAGGAGGATTTTTTCATTCAAAATGTGAAATTAATCGAGCCTGATGGAAGTATGCCCTTGGAAAGTTTAAGTAAGTTATTCAAGATTTCTCTTTTAGCGCTTATAGCATCCGTCGTATTACACTTATTAGGAATTTTGGGTAGTGTGAAAGGTAATTCCAATAGAAAGCTTGAATTTGACAGAGGCGTTTTCAACATGGCTATCTGTATCCCTGTAACCGTCCTGATACTAGTGTTGTTACAGCTTTTTAAAAGCCAAATCGGACAGGGGTCTTATGACAATGAAATTGGTATCATATTATTAATGAGTATATTTCTTGTGCCCTTAGGAACACTTGTGATCTATAAGATATTGGTGACATTCTACCATAATATTAAAGAAGGCGGTTTGATCGCCGGCGTAGGAATAACCTTGCTGCAATTTATCGCAGTGTTTTCCGTTATATACGTTATTGCCATCGTCGTGGCTTTTTGGGCGGGATTAGGTACGGCACCTCTACGTCAAAGGCGTTTATAAGATGGAAGTTTTAAACACTATTTAACGTTCAACTGTTCACACAGGAAGAAATGTAATATATAATTAGGGTGTTCGGATAGGAAATAAATGAAACTAAAACAAAAAAGAGGTTACACATGAAGGTTCTACTCATTATACTTCTGGTGGTAGTTGTTTGTGCGGCCGGTGGTGCCATCTGTTATGCAACTTTGTTTAAGAAAAACAAAGAAAAGATCAAACCATACGGTCAGATGGTACCTGTTTATGACGGACAAATGCATTTGTACCACATGGGAAGCGGTCAAGATACTATTGTTTTACTTGCAGGAATGGGTATTTCATTGCCTTGTGCGGATTTTGGTCCTTTAATGCGGGCGTTAAGCAAAAAGTATACTGTGGTTTGCGTAGAATATTTCGGAGTGGGCTTTAGCACTTTAACAAAAAGAGAAAGAACCTGTGATCACTATACAGAGGAAATACGTACGGCATTAAGAGCAGCCGGTTTTAAAACACCCTATATCTTCATGCCTCATTCCATGTCCGGAGTATATTGCGAATATTTTGCATCAAAGTATCCCGATGAGGTCAAAGCCATCATATCTTTAGACAGTACATCCACAGCATACATCGGAATGGATATGCCCGGTTCTTTGAAATCCCTTCTGAATGCGGCAAAGATACAACAGGCCATCGGGTTTAACTCTATTTGGGCTGTAATCGGAACGAATAGGAAAAAGCTTGCTTCTTATAGTTATACCCGAAAGGAAATCAATGATTTAATTATATATGCAGGTTTTGCGATAAATGATAATTCGCTGGAGCAAATTGCTCGTTCTACGGAATACATAAAAGAAACAAATCAACTTGTGTACCCTGACACTGTTCCTTATTTAAAGTTTATATCCGGGCAGACTTATGAAACAAAAAACTTTCAGATTAAACAATCTCCGGCGGATTACCAAAAGGAACATCTTGCTCGTGTCAAAGCGGAAAGCAACTATGAAGTTTTAGAAGGAAACCACTTTATATACCTGAACAATGAAAATAGAATTTTAGAATTAACAGAAGCATTTTTAAGAAAAGGAATCAAACAAATAGAATAAAAAATATAAAGGGCGGTTGACCTCATAAAGGCAATCGCCCTTTAAAGAACAGGGGGCGTCAATTTGAAAACAAACAATATTACCTTATTACCATGTTCTAACTTACATACCGTAACATTGAGAGTTGTGGGTTTTTGGATACTCATCCTAATGTTAGTTCTTCTTTTCTTATCGGCATGTTCAACAACTATGCAAAATTCATTGACAGAATCCGAATCCTCTGTCACCAATGAGGGCAAGGATATTACTACCGGCCCGACACAACCTGATTTGACCTCCACTTCTACAGAAAAACAAACCACGGGAGCAACGCATACCACTTTGACTAGACCATTTCCTGATTTTACACCTTTCTATTTGCAGTTTTTACCTCAGTGGCTTTTAAATGATTTAAACGGTGGCTGCTTAGCAGTTGGAGGAGGCAACATTGCTGCTAATTACCAAGTATGGTATGAGTTCATACAGAAGGTAGGTAAGGGTAAAGATGATGTGTTAATGATTCAAACATTTGAGATAGACTCATCAAAAGAGATAAATGACTCCACTCGATATCATAAACTTGATCGGTATCGCTTATCAGTGACAGACAACCAAGCAGTATGGAAATGCCTGTCTGATGACAAAGAATATATCACCGGAAACTTTTCTTTTTCATATGATGCTGAATCCGGTATGCATCAGGTCTTTATCGGAGAAATACAGGTATTTAAATTCGTGTATTTTCCTTATGATCCTGCCCAATTTGCTTTATATTTTGGATATACACCCCTTGAAGATTTGCCGTCTACTTACTCAAAAGAAGATGCTATTCGGGACGGTTGTCTGGTAATTGACCGGGGAGAAATACAAAACATTAATGTACTTAGTGACTTTCAAGATTCATTCGAACTATATTATGATACGGGAATCTATATCAGGATATTTTTCGATGATGCAGAAGGTACAAGAATAATGGATCTAGGGTCTTACAATGAGCGTACCTGCATTAAGGTTGATTACTCACGCTATTTAAATCAGGACGACCTGGAAGACATGTATGTAACAACATATTATGACAATTCTGTGGTAGGTGTTGAATTTGGTAAGGATGTTTGTTCTCTCGTATTAGGCAGTGATTTCCGTGAAACCATATTTGTTATTAAAGATGTCACATATATCAAAAAATAGAGATAACCATAAGGTGATACCAATGTGAAAATAGCCCTAGTATCTTGCAGTAGCAAAAAACGGGCTTATCCATGTGCGGCAAAGCAGATGTATCAGCCTAGTCAGCTGTTTAGTTTATCTTATCAGTATGCAAAACAACATGCGGATCGCATCTATATCTTATCTGCAAAGTATGGTCTCTTGGATGAGGATCAAGTCATCAAGCCATATGACATGGCCTTAAAAGATATGCCTGAAAACCGACAGGAAGATTGGGCTAACTATGTCCTTTCACAGATGCGTGATCTTTTTGATTTGGAGAAAGATACATTCATGATTCTCGCGGGACGTGATTATTACAAAAATTTGATTCCTTCCTTATCTCATTACACATAACCATTAGGAAACAGAATGCTTGGCGAGAGAATTTCCTTTTTGCAGCAATATCTGCAGTCAAGTCCTTCGGAGACAGAGAAAGCATTTGACCTTTGTACCGAGCTGCATAAAATTTTTAATGCCTTGCCTCGGTTTACATACCAACAAATCGATCAAATACCCTTCGAATGCGGAATCTATATCGTATTTGAGAAGAGGGAGACCTATTCCGGTTTGGACAGAATTGTACGTGTAGGTACTCATAATTCCCAAGGAAGGTTGAAAAACAGATTGAAAGATTATTTCTTACAAGAGAACAAAGATGGAAGTATATTAAGAAAGAATATTGGCAAAGCAATCCTGAACAAAGACCGGGATCCTTACTTACCGATATGGACACTCAACACATCAAAACCTGAAAACTACCGATACATAGCTCGGCAGATACAGGATCAAACAGAAAAGAGAGTTTCGGATTATCTTATAAAAAACATCACATTCACCGTTTTTCCGGTGAATGACCAAACACTGCGATTACGATCGGAAAAGGGAATCATTGCTACTTTGAATCAAACAAAAGATTTTGGCCCTCAATCCGATTGGCTAGGACAATACAGTCCGGAAATTGAAATTCGAACAAGTGGTCTGTGGTTGAAAGAAGGACTAAATGATCAGCCTTAGAATATGGATGAGATTCAAGTGATCCGGAACAGTTTGAAAGATTGGGAAAAAGGAATATCAAACGATAGGACAAGCCATGAAAAAGCTCTTGGATCAAGTGGGAGGTATGGTGTGAAAACCACTGCTAATGATATTAGAAATTATATCAAAAGGATTTTAGAGGAACAAAAAAAGAAAGGCAATACGGAATGCATTCTTGTCTCCGGAGATATACACCGCAGCATGAAGTTATCGAATCAAATGCCTACAGTTTGTAATGCCATGTATCAATTGATGAAACCCTTAGATGAAATTCTACATACCACACCTAGCGGAAAGAGTTCCACCATCAAAATACGATACAAGCTGTAATAAGATGTATAACTCTTTCGTATTTATGTAAACAACGATATAATAAATGCTAATCGGGGTATACATTTGCAGATGCATACTTAAGGAAGCCGGAATATCCGGTTCCCTTACTTAATTTTCGTAAATATTGATTTTTCTTTTATGAAGCGGTTGGAATGTTCAACCATTTGATCTCTTAACAAAATGAGGTATAATGAAAATCGTATTTAAAGGTTAAAAAAGGATGGTACATAACGTGAAGAAGTCGACGGTTTTATCATTAGTTTTATTCATAGCTCTTTTGATGAGCTCTTGTTCATCGGATAACAAGGGAGGTCATTTGGAGACGTCTGTAACTAAAGCACAATCATCGACAGTTTCCGAGTCTACAGCTACTTCTACGGAAGCTACGGAGACCACTATAGAAACTGCAAAAGAAACTATTGTAGAAACTACAGTCCCTGAACCGGTTGAGGAGGTGCATAAACCATCTTCTCAAAAAGATATATCAGATATCATCGAAACAGCTATAAAGGAATTCACATCGGTTGTTTCCTTTGACTTGTCAGCTATGAATTTATCAAAGGATAAGGTGGCAATGACCATAAGCAATGCATATTTTGATGTTTTGTCCAAGGATCCTACGTTAAAGTATGCTTATTCCGTTATACCACAATACGATAGCGATACTTATATCGCTGTATGTCAGATCAACTACATGCCATATAAAGTCGGCGAAATAGACTCGAACAATATACCAAAAGACACCTATATAATTTCAACCTATCATGATTTGATCACGGTCACAGATCAGGTGGTCGGGGAGAAGAGCGCACAGATTGCCATCACCGATCCGAATCTGGATTTTGACACCATGCAAATGGTGTTGCTTTCACAATGTGGTTACGGCTATATCGTATTTACCATTAACGATGATGCGACAAAACTGAATGCAAATCCATCCATCGGGTTGACCATGGAGCAGTGTGTAGAAAGAATAGAATCCATAAAGGAAGGTGCAAACCGGATTATTAGCGAAATCATTACAGAAGATATGTCGGATGACGACAAGGTACAAGCTGTATATGACTATATAACATCCACGGTGGTGTATGATCCGGAATATAAAAACAGTGCATCTGATGTATCCATTGATTCTAAGACGGCTTATGGAGCATTTGAAAACAAAATTGCCATTTGCGGGGGTTACTCTCATGCTATTTATGTGTTGATGTCTCATCTTAATATCCCTTGTTACAATGTAACGGGTAAAGGCGGCGGTGAATACCATATGTGGAATGTCATCATGTATAAAGGCGACTTCCTCTATTTTGACGCTACCTGGGATTCTAGAAACCCGGAATTCTACGGATATTTTGCAAAGACACAAGAACACTTTCTGACATTCGGCCATAAATGGGATACAAGCATAACTGATATACTTACGGAAAGGTAAGCGGAATTTTAAAATTGAGTTCCATTGGAAGCCTGTTGATAGTCTTGGATAGCTTGAATGTACCCGACCAATATCTTTGATTTGATGAAGCGGTATGACGAGGGCGTTCGGCATTTTGTTTATAGGGGCCATGTGAAGGCTGTCGCGGAAATGAACATGAGGATCGCCGGTCAGTATGGCTAGGATAAAAGTATATGCGAATTATGCGGTTATCTCCATGATATAAGTGCGGTTGTTACTGCGGAGCATCCGCTTCTATTGCATCAACGCATATCAAAGATGATAGCCGAGCAGGAATTTAGTATTACCGACGAGCAAATTTTGTCCGCTATCGAGTGCAATACCACATTGAAAATGAACCCATTCGCTTATGATATGGCTTTGTTCATCGCTGATAAGCCGGCTTGGGATCAGGAGAGCTAAGCGCCTTTTTATTCGATAGTGAGCGATGCTTTGAACCAATCGTTAGAAGCTGATAAAAAAATGATTTTGCATCCGCAAAAATGGTTTGAAGCGGGAATGCAATACTTATGCAAGGTTTTGAAGTGAATAGATTGGAGAATATGAAATGAAATACCCAAGATTATTGCAAAAAGGCGATGCCGTCGGCGTCTGCGCCCCGTCAAGCGGAGTGCCGGGAGAGGCGTTGTCCGCGCGTCTGGATAACGCCGTCCTAAACCTCAAGGCGCTGGGATACGGCGTTATTGAAACAGCTTCGGTCCGCTGTGATGATAAATGTGTCAGTGCAAACAACGAAATCCGCGCGGCCGAGTTTATGAGCCTGTATGAAAACCCGAACGTGGTGGCAATTTTACCGCCATGGGGCGGCGAATTTCTCATGGACATGCTCCCGCATTTAGATTTTGAAAAATTGTCTCTCCTGCCCGCGAAATGGGTTTGCGGATATTCGGACACAACCACGCTGACATTTGCATTGACGCTTAACAGCGGTATAGCCACCATACATGGCTCAAACATGATGAACATGGGATACGTCCGCATTCACGAGACCGATATGAGGGCGTTGGATGTTATGTCCAACTATTCGACCGTGCAGAAAAGCTGGGATACATGGGGTGGGTTTGCGAGTTGGGATGACATTTCGGCAGAGGTATATAACCTTGAGAAACCATCTTCGTGGAAGTCGTTACAGGGAGATGCCCGCGTTTCGTTTGGGGGAATGATGATCGGCGGGTGCATGGACACCCTATGCAAGCTGCTCGGGACCCGTTTCGCTCCGGTCGAAGCGTTCTTGAACAAATATAGGCAACACGGTTTTATCTGGACGCTTGAAAGCTGCGAAATGGCCGCACCGGACATTTACCGTACTCTCTGGCAAATGCGGGAGTGCGGATGGTTCAATCATTGCAACGGGATTATTATTGGCCGACCCGACGGATACAAAGACAAGCACAATTTTACATTGATTGACGCCTTAAAACAGGGACTCGGCGGTTTGAACGTGCCTGTTATCTACGACGCGGACATCGGACACATTCCTCCGCAAATGCAGATAGTCAACGGAGCGATTGGTAAGGTCGATTTCGCTGATGGGAGAGCGATGATCAGTCAGGAGCGTATAAAATGAGTATAAAAATGATTGTCACCGATGTTGACGACACTCTACTGAGGAAAGACAAAACTGTTTCTCAATATACGCTTGATATATTACGCCGTTGCCGTGAAGCAGGTATTAAGACAGCCATCGCCACCGCTCGCGGGCATCCGGAAAAGGTTGCTCCTGTGGAGCAATTCGACGGAAAGATATTGTGCAATGGCGCGGTTATTGTCGCAGATGGCGTTACTTATAGACAAACAATTCCGTATCGGGAAGCCCGTCCGTTGCTTTTAGCTTGTTGTCAGCGCGGACTAAGAGTAACTACACAATTTAATGCCATGCACGATTCAAATTTTGATGTTGACACAGTATGGCCTGAAATCAAAAAATGGGAAGCCGTTGATTTCTCAAATCACGAGGTCGATATAGAAAAAATAAACGTGGATTCTGTGACGGTGGAGGATGCAATTTTTATCGAGCAAAACATGACAGCCAATATGCACTTAAAAATTGCGCGCGACGGATTGGGAATGATTATGCTCAAAGACGCGACCAAATCAAAAGCTCTTGCGAAGCTTGCACGGATTTGGGGTATCGCCGGGTCTGAAATCGTTGCGTTTGGCGATGACTTGAACGATATAGATTTGCTTATTTATGCCGGCGTCGGCGTGGCGAGGTGGATTGAGGAAAATGTGTTATGCAATTGAATATAGCGAAAAAACATAAAATAGGCGGAATTGAAAGAGGCATCTATTATTTCGATCCGCAGAATTACCCTGACCTTACGGCTTTGGATATAAAGAACTGCATTGATTTTATAACATATGAAAAAGCACATGGACGGGAAACGGATGACGGCTCTGACTGTCTATGCACGGCGATTTTCACCCGCTCAACATACTATATGACGGTAATAAGCAAGATGATATACTCAATTGGCCGCCCGTTATTGCTGCCGCCCGGTTGAATGAGAACATGGACGACAAATCAAGAAATTGACTATTGAAAATTGTAAGGAGTAAAATGGAAAAATGAAAAATGGGTACAAAGAGGAATACCCTTTCAAAATCACTGTGATTACGGTCGGGGCGGACGGAAAGCCGGAAAACTGCCGCAATGGCCATATGGTCGGCGATACATATACCTGTGAATACGGTTGTCCGATCTCCGTAGAGGGAACGGGCGGGTTCTGCTCGAAGTCAATGGCAAAGTTGTTTCCGCTTATGGAGGCTATCTGTGCGGGTGGTGATTTATCGAACCTGACGTTTAAGTTGGAGGCGATAAAGCGTGAGTAATATTATTATCAAACAAGCAACCGAAACCGAAATCCCCGTCATCGAGGGCATTCTGCTTGACACAGTAAACTGGTTGAACGAGATGGATCAACCATTGTGGAGCGTAAATGAAGTCAAATGGGACACGCTTTCTAAAAATTATGAAATAAGCAATTTTTATATCGCATATATGGACGGCAATCCTACCGGATGCATGGCGCTGGTGGATTACGATCCCTTCTTTTGGCCGGATGTGAAACGCGGTGAATCGCTGTTTATTCACAAACTTGCGGTTACGAAATCCGCTCGCAAATCCGGCGTCGCCGACGCGCTGATGGACTTTTTCAAGAAACAAGGCACAGAACGCGGTGTAAAAACACTCCGTTTGGACACTCACGCTTTGCGCCCAAAACTACGTGCTTTCTATGAACGTCATGGGTTTGTATTTGTTAAAGTTAAAGTATTTAAGGGCGACCGGCATACGGCTTTCTATATATACATTTTACCTGATTCCGTGCTTGTTCAAAACAAATCATCATGGAACACGATAGCTGATGATTTTTTTGGCGTTACCGCCTTGCCAACATACGGGTGTCTATGCCCCACAGAGGACGAGCTTCATTTATTCCCGGAATTAAACGGCAAAAAAGTCATTGACATCGGGTGCGGTAGCGGTCATTCGCTCCGATGGTGCGGCGACCACGGGGCGGATGAGCTTTGGGGTCTTGATATGTCCGATAAACAACTCGAAAACGCCGCACGATATTTGGGCGAAAACGGTTATAATCCCAAACTGTTCTGCTCACCGATGGAGAATGACTCCGGACTGCCCCGCGACTATTTTGATGTTGCATACTCTATTTACGCTATCGGTTGGACGGTGGATTTGCTTGGGACATTCAAATTGATTGCGTCTTATCTCAAATCAGGCGGGATATTCATCTTCAGTTGGGATCACCCTTTCCTGCATTGTGTAGATGTTGACGGCGAGCGGTTGGTTTTTTCGGGCAGTTATTACGAAGCCGAACCGTTCACGTTCCGCACAGGTATTCCTGATGGCGGTGTTCCTTTAACACTGATGAATCGCAGACTTTCAGATTATATCAACGCTCTTGCTACCGCCGGATTTGCCGTTGAGCGAGTGGTGGAGGAAACTGATAAGGAAACATTAGAGAGGGACACCGAGTTTTCGTCGGCTTATTACGCACCCTGCAAAGCAAAACGATTTCCGATGTCAATTGTTGTGAAAGCGAGGAAACTATGAAAAAAAGATTAGCCGTCATAAATGATGTACCCGTATTGGTTAAGCTCCGCAAACAACAACTCATGGACGAAGGGCTGCCGGTGACCTCCAATATTAACTCCAACATTGACAAGCGACTGGCTGATTACTTTACTTCCGCGCATGCCGATGGTTCTTTTATTTCATGGGTCATGGAGAACAACGATGAAATAATCGCTACAAGCGGGGTTTGCTTCTATACATTACCGCCGAATTTTTCTAACCCAACAGGTAGAACGGCTTACGTCACGAATATGTATACCAAACCCGAATATCGGCGAAAAGGAATAGCGACGGAGTTACTGAACATGGTCATTGTCGAAGCGAAGTCGCGCGGATATAAGGTTATCCGGCTCCATACTTCTGAATTTGGCAAATCCATATACGAAAAAGCAGGATTTGTAGATACAGACGGCTATATGGCGCTCAGGTTATAAGGAGTTGCTTGCATGGACATATTGAATATTCTCAACAAAAGTTACCCTATATGCTTCGATAAGCTCGAACAACTACGCGACGGCGGCAGCACTTCGTATGCCGTGGTTTCGGGTGGCGATAAGTATTTCTTGCGAGTTATTAAGCCTGCGTTTTTTGATACAGCCATCAAGGGCGTCGATATTCAAGTGTTTTTACAAAACAAAGGCTTTCCTGTGCCACCGGTCGTCCGCGCTGCGAACGGTCTGCCTTACTTCAGAATGGACGGAGAGTTGCTTATCCTCTACGAGTTTATCGAGGGGAGCGAATCGAACCCCGAACAAGACGCGGAAGCCATCGGTGAATTAGTCGGCAAACTCCATTCCGTGATGAAGGATTACCCCGGTGAGCTCGTTAAACGGGACAAGCAGTTTTACATCGGCAGATACATTGATATTTTAGAGAAAAAGCAATACCCGAAAACAGATGAATTCTTTACGTACGGCGAAACTCTTTGGGATCATGTGAAGGACTTGCCACATGGCTATTGCCACGGTGATATGTACGATGGTAACATCCACAAGACGCCTGACGGAAAATTCTATGTTTTGGATTTCGATACCTCCTGCGAGGGCTTCCCAATGTACGATCTGGCGTTGATTTGCAATAAGACCCATTACTTCGGTTTTAACGAAAGCGGGTTTGGAAAATCAAAAGAGGTTCTATCACGCTTCCTTCCGGGATACATGAAGCATATCACTTTAAATCAAACGGAAGCAAACGCATTTTACGATTTAATAGCTCTGTACCATTTTGCCTTGCAAGCAACGATCATTGAAATGTACGGCCCTAATTGCGTGGATAATACTTTCTTGGACGAGCAGCTTGATTGGCTGTACAAATGGTGGGCGCAATGCGCGAAGGAGACGAGAACATAATGCAGCTTATATTTGTTGAAGGCGTTTCGGGTGTTGGCAAGACAACGATGGTATGGAAGCTGTGCGAAAAGTTGCGTGATAATGGCTTTTTTGCCAACTGCTTTCTTGAATTTGATTTTGCTAATCCCATTGATTTTTATTGCACAGCGTATTTTTCGCAAGATGAGTATGCTGATTTGCTCGATAAACATAACGAGTTTGCCGATGATATTCAAAACAATACAATCGTTACAGATGATATAAGGCTGGTTCGGTATTGTAATCGGGAAACACCTTTGTTTCCTGAACCATTACTTGATGTGTTCCGTAAACATGAATTTTGTTGGAAACCGAGTAATCTTGTCCCCATTTCGGAATTTACCCGTGTATATAAATCTGTTTGGGAACATTTTGCACAGAAAGAAAGTAAGTCTCTTGATTATTTGCTTTTTGACGGTTCTTTGTTTCATCACCCCATCAATGATATGACGCGGAATTACAACGCCTCCCTCGACCAAATTATCCATCACATAAACACCCTTATTGAGGCTGTCAATCAACTTCGCCCACGGGTTATTTATCTGTCAAGTAAAAATGTCGCCGAACGATTATGGAAAGCGAGGAAAAGCCGGAAAGAAACCCCGCCATCAACCGAACAAATACAGTTTTGGGAACAACGCAAACGAATGGATTTAGCTGTTATGCAGCACCTATCTATACCATGTGATGTTTTCGATGTTTCACAGGAGAATTGGGATTCTTTAATGGACAAAATGGTGAATCGTATTCTTGAAACTGACGCAGAGCGACGCGCCTGCATATATCCTATTATATTAAGCGAATACAATCCTGAATGGCCGGAATGGTATGCGGAGGAAAAGGCGAACCTTGAGCGATTGCTTGGCGAAAGTATGGTCCGCATACAGCACATCGGCAGTACAGCTGTTCCGGGACTGACAGCAAAACCGACCGTAGATATTCTTTTGGAAGCCGCAAAAAACTTTGATATTGAAGATTTGATTGCTCTCATGCCGGAAGGTGAATATATTTGTCTCCGAAGGGAGGGAAATTCTCTATCAGAACACGACCGGGTTATGTTTCTGAAAGGTTACACGGATACCGGGTTTGCTGATAAAGTGTACCACATCCATGTGAGAAACCCCGGTGATTGGGATGAGCTACATTTTCGTGATTATTTGATAGATCACCCCGAGGCTGCCGCCGAATACGCCGACTTGAAGCGCAGGCTATTTAAGGATTACGAACATGATAGAGATGGTTATACAGCTGCAAAGGGCGAATTCATCAAAGAGGTTACAAAAAAAGCAAAAGAGAGGGCTAAAAAATGAACTTCATAAATTCTCCGAAAAAATTACCTGAGAACATAACCCATAAAACATTTTTCAGTAAACCATTCAATCACGAAATCGGCTATAACATTTATTTGCCGCCCGATTACGAAGACAGCGGCGACATGTATCCGGTTGCGTATCATCTTCACGGATGGACTGGCAACGAGTCGTCCGAATTGATACCGATGGAGAAGGTGTACAGGAACAGACAGGTTATTACCGTTTTTCCAAACAGCTCCCCGGTTATCGAAGATTATGAAGATTTGCCCGTCGAATTTATGCTTATCAACGAGCTGATACCGTATATTGACGAAGAATACAGGACGGTCGCAACCCGCGAGGGCAGGTCAATCTCCGGCTTCTCAATGGGCGGCGGAATGGCGTTTTATTATGCCGTCAAGTATCCGGAATTGTTTTCTGCGGTAACGGCTTACGCGGGTACATATCATCATTATTATCACAGGGGTTGTCAAACTGTGGGCGTAGAGCCGGAGAAAGCCGCCGAACTATATAGAGAAATGATGAAAGAAGAAAGATACTTGGAGGAAGGCAATGTTTTATGCTTGGTACGGCAAAACGCGGATAAGATACGCGGCGAATTGGACATAAACCTTCACATTGGAACAAAGGATGTTTTGTATTGCGATAATGAGATTTTACGTTTTTACCTGGATTCTTTGAACATCCCGCATAAATATAGAAAGATCTATGGGGTAGGGCATGAGTTGGATAAAATCAACTTAAAAGAGCGGGAATGTAAAGGGAAACCCATGCTGTTAAAACATAAAGGCACGGTCATTCTTGAAACAGATCGGCTTATCCTGCGGCGATTTAAAACGGATGATCTCGAACAGATTTATCATAATTGCTGGAGCGACCCGGATGTTTGGAAATGGACTAATTATGAGCCAATGGACAGCATTGATGAAGTTTGTACCCTCAATAACATTTTTACCGATCATTGGTTTGCGCGTTATGAAAAACTCGACTGGTATAGTTGGGCTATACAACTAAAATCATCGGGTGAAGTAATCGGCAGATTAAGCGGAATAAAACCTGACGAACGAATATCCCAAATTGAGTTGGCATACGAACTTGGGCAAAAATGGTGGAATCAAGGCTTAATGACCGAAGCCGTAAAAGTGGTTATCGGCTTTTTCTTCTACGAGGTAGGTTTCAACAGAATTTACGCCGCTCATGCACATGAAAACCCGGCATCGGGTAAGGTCATGCAAAAATGTGGGATGGTCTATGAAGGAACGGCGCGTCAAGCGTGTAAATGCAACAACGGGATGTTCGATTCGGTTAATTATGCTATTCTTGCAAAGGATTTTGAAAGAATTGAATCCATAAGTGAAGGTGCAAACCGTATTATAAGCGAAATCATTACTGATGGAATGTCGAATGACGCAAAGTACAAGCTGTCTACGACTATATAACGACCACAGTGGTGTATGATCCGGAATATAAGAACAGCACATCGGATGTATCCATTGATATGTGTTGATGTCTCATCTTAATATCCCTTGCTACAATGTAACGGGTAAAGGCGGTTGAGAATACCATATGTGGAATGTCATCATGTATAAAAGCGACTTCCTCTATTTTGACGCTACTTGGGATGCAAGAAACCCTAAGTTCTACGGGTATTTTTGCATATACTCACCCAAAGGTAAGATATGTTAGAATCAATCCGCAATGTTTCCTCTGTTTCGCAATTTTTATCAATTGTGAAGACTCTATTTTTAGTATAATGGTTTATGTGATGGATTATATAGAACACATTAAAAATGCGATTGCTCATATTGAAATTAATTTGAAATCCGACATAAAGCTTATGGACTTGGCAAGGGTAACAGGTTATTCTGAATGTCACTTTTTGCGTGTATTCAAAGAGGTTACTCATTTGACCCCGGCTGACTACATTCGTAAGCGCAGGTTGGCGGAAATTGCACGCGAAATTGTATCAAGCAACCGTCCGATCTCCGAGATCGTATTTGAATACGGCTTTAATTCCAAGGAGAATTTTACACGGGCATTCAAAGCCGAACATCATGTTCTGCCGACGGAATACAAGTCGATCGGAAACAGCTTAAAACTGGGCGACCGGATTGAGTTACAGGTTACGCCGGTTTCGGTAAAACCTAAAATAGTCGAACTGCCTGATTTTATGCTGACCGTATATAAAAGCGATGAAGATTACACCCCTAACTTTTGGAATAAGTACAACTGCAAAAAGCTTTCAAAGCGGCTTTCAGGTGGAATGGTCTGTGCTGATTACGGTGTTTGCCGATGGAATAGTGAAGCTTCAAAGCTGGATTACTTTATCGGAATCCTTACGGAGTACGTAAACGGTGATACGACCGGGACGACTCGGCTCGGGGTTTCCGGTGGGCTTTATACCATGTTTTCAACGCCACAGTCGTCACATTTTGATTTTGTTAATACGATACATAAGACATGGCAATATATTTTTAATGTCTGGTTACCCGGGAGTAAATACCGATATGCCTCAGATCATGGAGATCAATTTGAGACATACATAGAAACTGACCGAACATTCAGTGAGGATATTTATATACCGATTGAGGTGAAGCCGTGCTGAAAAGAGAAGAGTTTAAAAAAGCTGCCTTGCAGCTGATTGATTTTTGTGAAGTGAATCGGTTACCGCAAATAGCCGCTGTGGGTTATAAGGTACTGTTTTGCTTGCTGGACAGGCCTTATAACGATGAAGAGTTAACCGCACTGCGTCAGGATTTTCTTTATAGCGATATAGTGGAGGAGCTATTTCAAGAACAGGACAGATATGGTGGTTGGGGAAGCTTCAATTCAAAGGATTATTCGGTCAAGGCTAAATTCCCTACATCGGTGACAGCGATCAACCGTTGCCTTTACATCGGATTGACCATGGAAGATCGAAATATTCTATTTAATGCTTGCGAATATCTTGAGGACTTTTTAAAAGGTACTGCCCATGAAAAAATCCGCAATTCCAACGAAAGGGTTGTTCCCTGGAACACGGCCAAGTTTTGCGAGCTGATTGAAGCCATCAAGCCATATAACCCACTGTGTGATCAGACATACTTCGAATGGCAATATATCGCCGGTCGGGCTTTTGAAAGCGGTGAATATTCCTATGAGCGGGAACGTGCAGCTCAGCATGAAGTATTCCATACGAGGGAGGACCGGTTGGTACCCATGCAGACAGAATTGTTATTAAAACGCCGCGATCAGATTCCTATTAAGTTAGAAGACTCCATGCTCCGGCATTACGGTGAACACGCTTATTACCACGGCTATTTTTGGCAGGAAACACCAACAAAGCTTCCGGATCATTTTGTGTATCATAAAACTCGTCGCTGGCTGGCTACTTTTAACTATATAAACCAATTTCGCGGTTCTGCCATATACCTTGCCGATTCGGTAGACTGGTTGATGGGAAACCAAAACTCGGAGGGCTTGTGGGATTGGGGAACTCAAGTTAAAGATCCTTGGGGTTATTTCGGTTATTTTTCTACAAATCGGAATTACCTATATAACCGCATTGTGGACTGCACGATGGAAATACTGAGTTTTCTTAAGACATACATTGATCACAATGAATAAAAGTTCGCAATTTTTATCAATTGTCTTTATGATGGATATGGTAGAATAAACCAAAGAGTATGGAGGTGAATACACTGTGGCGAAAATAATTAATACATACAAACAATCCGTCCCGGCAATGCGCTTTATCGGAAGAAATGACCCGCTAAAAGGGAGAGGTTGGGGCGACGGCGCTACATGGACGGCTCTGGGTGAGATCGAAAAGGCTGCAGGCGGCAGCGAAGTGATCAACGGTTTTTTTGAAGACGCAGGAGCATATATTGGATTTTTGCATTTAGATCAAGATTTAAAGCTTTTGGGTTATTGGATCGGTATTTTTGTACCTGCAGATACCCAAGTCCCCGAAGGCTTGGACTATTTTGATTTTTCCCCGCAAAACTTTGGTGTAGCTTGGATTCAAGGCAAAGATATGAGCGATATCGGGAAGCAATTTGGGAAAGTGATTGAACATCTTCAAGCCGCCGGAATGGAGATTGTTTTACAGAATGACGGATCGCGTTTTCAATTTGAACGTTATCCTTGCCCACGTTATACTACACCGGATGAAAACGGGAATATCATATGTGATTATTGCTTTTTTGTGAAATAATCAAGTCTGATCATTGAAGATAAAAGAAAATAAAGGAGAACCGGTATGAATCTTGAAATCAAGCCTCTCACACCTGAGCTTGCAACAGACTTTTTTGACTTTTTCGAAAACCGAGCGTTCACAGACAATTCCCCGTATCGGTGCTATTGCCAGATGTATCAAATGACCAAGGAGCAGGCGAAAATAACTTCAGAAAGTATACCCGAGGAAGATTTGGGTCGTATAGCACGAAAAATCGCCGAGGAGCAAATTAGCTCAGGTGTACTGCGTGGATATCTTGCATTTGTTGACGGAGTGGCGATCGGTTGGTGCAATGCCAACGACAAAGCAAACTACCCTGTTGAGTCCTGTACCGGTGACAGCTTTTATGCACCGGCTGAAAAACGGGAAAAAGCCGTGGTGTGTTTTGAAATTGCTCCGGAATATCGGGGGAAAGGTGTTGCCACTGCTCTTTTGCTTCGAGTCACAGCCGATGCAAAAGCTGAAGGCTATATTGCCATGGAAGGTTTCCCTGTTGTGCGTGATGAAAGGTTTGAATGGGATTATCACGGACCTGTTCGATTGTATGAGAAGACGGGATTTACAAAGGTGGCGGAAACAGAGAAGAACGTGGTTATGCGGAAGGAGTTAAGATCATGAAATATGAGTTTGATGCTCAAATCAAAAAGCTTGAGGGGAAAATCCAGTGGAGTGTTATGTATTTTCCCGAGTCCGCAATAGACTGCTTCGGTTCGAAAGGCAATATACCTGTCAAAATAACAGTGGATGGACACAGTTTCGACCATACGCTGTTGCCGTCAAGAAACGGGCATTATCTGGTGTATAACGAATTTATTTACCGCGCAGTGGGTAAGGAATTAGGCGATGCTGTACATATAACACTGGAGAAAAATGATCAACCAAGAGTTTTTACTGTTCCGCCTGATATAGAATCGATTCTAAAAAGCGGTGGTGTTTTGGAAGCCTTTTTAAAACAGCCGGACTATTTGAAACGGGAGCAGGTGAATAAAATAGAGCTAGCAAAAAAAGAAGAAACCAAAGCAAATCGGATCAAAAAGCTTATTACGGATTTGGAAGGTAAATGAAGTGATTCCTATTCCACCCCGCAACCAAGCCGGGTTCGAGTACATAATCGACTATCTTCAAATTGCTGTCACTGATCCTTTCCCTCGATATATTTTAAAGAAGGAATTACTGCGTGAAAGTCCGATTGATGCAGATTATGATGATATCCATTCATCAAAATGGTATTTACAGCTTACCGATGAACAGTGGGACGATGGTTCGTGGGGGCGATTTCACTCAATGGATTCTCGAATTAAAGATAGCCAAAAGTTCGTTTCAACAGAAGCGGCACTCAGAAGAGCAAATGAATTAGGTATAACAAAGAACGACCCTGTCATTGCAAAGTGTATCACATTAATGGAGAGATATGTTCGGGGGGAAAATACGTGGCGAGATTATATAGAGAAACACAAGGACAATGGAAAGGGCCATTTGTTCTGCCGCCCTTTTTTGACCGCTGCGAATATAAACATGTTTGACCCTGAAAATCCCGTAATACAACCGTTGCGTGACATCGTAGTTGAAACGCTTAAAACAGCGTTTTCAACCGGTAGTTTTGACGAAAACTTTTGGGAACAAAAAGTTAAAGAATACCATGTACCTAGCATCACCACACCGGGGAATGCGTACGGTTTTATGTTGCTACAAAAAAGTGATTGTATGGAAGATACATTGCAAAGACAATATCTGTATTATATTTGGAACAGAAAAGAGGGAATTAACTACATTTCCAATTTTGCTCCGGCAGAAAAATACCGGGTGGAAGATAAAAGATTTACCACATGGTTGTCAGCCCTTGAATTGTTAAGCGGATTTTCTTTGTTTTCCGAATTTGTGAAAGAGGATGTATTCCCGCATTTGCTCTGTGAAATCAACCGTTTATTAAATGATGACGTTAAGCTGCCTGCAGCCCATCCCATAACCGGTCATTATGCAGAGAGTTGGAGGAATAAAACTGCTCGCAAAAACGATATGATCTTGCGAATTTTACGGGTTCTTGTAAAATGTTAATGTGAATACAATAATGGTACACAAGGAGATCGGCATATGGAGAACGGTGAATTTAAGGGCAAGACGGTATTTATCACAGGCGGAGCATCCGGCATAGGTCGAGCATCGGCATTTGCCTTTTCAAGTGTCGGAGCCAATGTGTATATTATTGATATAGACGAACATGGCGGTAAGACGGTCACAAACGAAATAAATGCATCAGGTGGTATTGCCGTATTTCACGTCGCAGATGTCAGAAATGAACATGACATTATTCATGCGGTTGAAGCTTGCGTGCGGCAATTTGGTGCAATCGACTTTGCTCATAACAATGCAGGAATCGTTATCAGTACCACTACGTTAGCTTGTACTGAAGAAATCTGGCAAAAAGTAATTGACACGAATTTGAAAGGTTATTGGCTTTGCATGAAGCATGAATTATTACAGATGCAAAAACAAGGGTTCGGTAATATTGTCAACACTTCGTCTATCAGCGGCTTGATTGGAAGAGCGGGAGATATGCCATATAACGTGAGCAAACACGGTATTATCGGTTTGACTAAAACTGCTGCTTTGGAAAACGCAGATAAAAACATTCGCATCAATTGCGTTTGCCCGGGAGCGATTCAAACACCGTGGGTCAAACGCGTAACAAAAGGGCTTAACGAATTACACCCTATGAAGCGCATCGGACAACCGGAGGAAATAGCGAATGCTGTTGTTTGGCTGTGTTCTGAGGATTCATCTTTTATTACAGGGCATTCTCTTGTCATTGACGGCGGACGTATAGCAGGGGAATGGTAATCTTAATATAATGTTATTCAACTTCAATTAAACAGAGCCTGTCAGCGACAAATAGAACGCTAATAAGCCTTCACATTTCTTATACTTGTTGAGTGGATGCTATATGCCCCTCGTTTTTTGCCGTGTAAGTTTTTGTTGCCACTCTTGCTTATTATGAATAGCACATTGTCAATAATTTAACAAATAAACACAATTGTTTGTCAATTCAGATAAGTTTTCTAGCATATATGTGTTAAAATTAAACTGTAAGAATAAAGAAACATAAATTGTAACACATTAAATCTAAGTATAGAAAGAGAGGAAACACTTATGAAGTATCCAAGTTTATTCAAACCCATACGTTTTAGAAACATGGAAGTACGCAACCGTATCTTTGTACCTCCCATGCATTCCAATCAAGCATCTGACAAGAGTGAAGTGACTGATGAAATGGTTCGCTATTATGAAAATATGGCTAAAGGTGGCGCAGGATTGATCACGATTGAAGCCTGCGATATTGATGGACTCCGTCGGTATATGCCCAAGATGTTCGGTATATATGATGACGAGACTGCAGCGGGGTTAGCCCGTATAACGGAAGCGGTACACCGTCACGGTGCAAAGGTTTCCGCTCAATTGATACAGGCAGGCGCATTCGCGGCTTCTGCCATCAGCGGTGTTATGCCGGTAGCTGCTTCACCCATTCCGCATATCTGGAACCGCGGTGATGTTCCTATCGAAATGACTCATGACGATATAGCAGAATATACTCAAAAGTATGTTGATGCAGCAAGAAGAGCTAAAGAAGCCGGTTGTGACTCGGTAGAGATTCACTGCGCTCACACACACGGTTTGCTCGGCAACTTCCTGTCACCTACCATGAACAAACGAACAGACGAATACGGCGGAGATATTAACGGACGAGCCCGCTTCTTACTTGAAGTTGTTAAAGCTGTAAGAAAAGAAGTAGGGGAGGATTTCCCTGTCAGTGTACGTTTATCCGCAGACGAAATGGAGCCGGGCTCCAATCATGTCATTGACAATATATATGTGGCACGTTTACTTGAACAAGCCGGTGTGGACTATCTTGACTTCTCCAACGGATCCTTGTTTGATTCAGGTACATTGTTACCGCCTACCGGCAAACCTACAGCATTGAATGTTCCTTATGTGGAAGAGATCAAAAAAGCTGTATCCATTCCTGTGGGATGCCCGGGACGTATTAAGGATCCTTGCATTGCCGATATGTTGATTGCTACCGGAAAATTAGACTTCGTATATATGGGTCGTGCAATTATGTGTGATCCGGAACTTCCTAATAAAGCAAAAGAAGGTCGCGATGAAGATATCCGTCCTTGTATCGGATGTTTGACTTGCTTTGGACAATCCTTAATCGGTAACTCCATTCGTTGCGCCATGAATCCTGCAGTAGGACAAGTTGTCTTGAATGATTACGGACCGGCTGAAGTGAAGAAAAAAGTACTTGTTATCGGCGGAGGCCCCGGCGGTCTGGAAGCTGCAGGAATACTTGCAAAACGTGGTCATGATGTCACCCTTGTGGAAGCTGATGATAATTTAGGCGGCCAATTTATATTGGCAAGCTATCCGCCGGCAAAACAGGAATTTGCATCCGGTGTGAAATTTTTTATCAATGAACTGAAGAAAACCAATGCAAAAGTGATCACCGGACATGCAGTGACAGCAGAAGAAATCAAGGAAATGAATCCCGACTTCGTTGTTCTGGCTACAGGAGGCAAACCGGTTCTTCCTAAATGGCTCAGCTGCTGCGGTCATAAAAATGTCATGACGGCTTGGGAAGCTTTACGCTCTGAAAAGCCCATAGGAAACAACATCGTTATTATCGGCGGTGGTTCGGTCGGCTGTGAAACAGCGGATTACCTGGCGGATGCACATGATTTCCGCACCTTAGGCGGTCGGAAAGTCACTGTTGTGGAAATGTTAGATAACATCGTAACAGAAGATCTTACTCCCGCACGTGATGCACTGGTTACCCGTTTGAAACATAAAGGTGTTAACATTCTTACAAACACCAAGGTAACGGATATCACCGAAGAGAATATTGTATGTGATTGCGTCGGCGAGCCTTTGTCACTTGAAGGTGTAGACACAATCATCTCGGCAGTCGGTACTGCTTCCTACAATCCTTTGGCTGAAGAGCTCGATAAGATGGGGATTCCATACAAAGTGATCGGAGATGCAAAGAAGGTCGGAAAAATCTTTGAAGCGGTTGCAGACGGACGCAGAGTTGCAATAGAAGTATAAAATTTATATATATAAAAAGCCATTCCATATCGTAGATATGGACTAGACATGCAAAAGGGAATGTAAAAGGGAAAAAGAAAAAAGTTGCTCTCAATATGAGGGCAACTTTTTTTTTCTACTATTAAAAATGAAAGTATGCCTATATAGGAATTTTTCCTTAAAATATGAACAATTTTATCGGATGTATTAATTAACACATAAATGTTGATCAAAAAAAATAAGATTAATTGTAATACTATCATTCCTACATAACTGCAGATGGGAGAAACAATTTTGTTTTTAAGCAAATACTTATGAACAGGGATTTAGGTATTAACGTTCAAGCGTTTTTACAATATATGTTCTAAAGGAGGAGTAACATGAAAATATTGTTATGTTTATTCCTGGTAACGACCTTGGTTCTCACATTTGTATCTTGTGCAAATAGTGAGAAGGTGGACGGGAAAACCGGTGAAACGACGACACAAACCACGACCACAGTGGTTGAGGAGAATCCATTCGAAGAATTTTTCGAAATTTCATGGTTAACACAACTAAATAAAAATTACTTGGAAGGACGATGGGATGAGTTGGAGCTCGAAGAAATCTTTAATGTGGATTTCAACGTGTTGCCTATGTGTTCCTACACGGATGCAGAGGGTATGGCGATGCTTGTGGCATCCGGTAATATGCCTGATTTTAGTTTCATGCCCCTTGCACCAAAACAACCTCAGGGGCTTTATGACGAAGGAACCATAAGATCGGTACCATTGCAAATGATCAAGGATTATCTACCGGGAATGTATGGATTATTTGAAATGATGCCAATAGGGTTAAAGTATAATTTAGTTGCAGGTACAACAGATGAGTATCTTGGCATCACCCATGTTGGATTCCGGTTTTCTCAATGGTTTAACGATACTACCGCTATTAACTTGGATTGGCTGGAATCCATAGGGTACAGTGTTGATTTAAAGAATTTCAAGCAAGTGAAGATGGTTACAGATGGGTTTGAACGGTTTAATGATAACCTATATTTCGGTGAAGGAAACTTTTCGTTCGATGACATGCAGGATATTATGAGAAAATTTACAGAGGATGATCCGGATGGAAACGGTGAAGATGATACATACGGCATCATGTACTTGCCGGAAACTGCTAACTCCGTTATGACACAAGAAGGTCTATTCGGCTTTGTTGCGAATGATAGCTACTTATACAAAGATCCTGTAACCGGGGATGTTGTTCCGTATACTGCTTACACACCTTATCGGGATTATCTGACTTGGGTGTATGACTCCTTGCAAAAAGGCTATATGAGAAAATTGCCGGGGGTGGAATCCTGGGTAAACGAATACTTTCAAGTAAGCAAGACCAATAAAGTCGGGATCATCCAATCTCATACTAATGGTTATTTATATTTAACCAGTTTCTTCAGCAGTTATCCACCCCATAACATATGGTTGGAAACCGATGAAGAAGCAACTTTTATTATGGGACCTATGTTCACAGGACCTGATGGAAAAGCAGTGAACATGACTTATGGAATTGACGTTTTCGGCTCCGGTTCTTACCGTATGGAAATGTTCGGTGCACAAGTATCCGATGCTAAACTTGAGCGTATTCTAAGGATCTTGCAGTATACCATCTATACCAGTCAAGAGCTTTTTACCCGTTACAAGTTTGGTTTGGAAGGCATCCATTACAAATGGTCCGGTGAACCTTATAAAAGCGAAATGATCAATACACCTCAAGAAGAATTGGCTCCGGAATATCGGGGGAATGTAACTGTTTTCATCGGTCACCTGATGGAATGGCCGGAAGCCCAGTCTAGAATAGACAATGCCGTGAACAATGGTTTTTGGTCCAATGATGCCTACATGTATATGAACAACCTGTATGAAAAGTTGGCATGCAATCCGGAAAAATTCGTATCCGACATCTATATGGGGCAGGACTTGTTTAAGAAATACACAGATCTGAAGACTGAATTGGATCCTCAAATGAACCCGATTATCAGTGATTTTAAAAATCGTGTTCTGAATGGAGAAATTGCGAACTTCAACACGGAATGGTCACAATACATCGATCAGCTATATGCAGCCGGTATGGAGGAACTGGCAGAAAAAATATTTAATAATCCTGAATATGAAAAATTCAACCCGGGAGAAAAATTCAAACTTAAGGCTCCTCTTTATTAATTTATTCTCATCGCTTATTAAAAGCTTTATGTCTTAGGGGTTTTTAAACCTTCGAAAAATATCGGCATAGTTTCGGCTATGCCGACTTTTCTTGTTTCGAGTTGGTGAGCAAATTAACCAAAGCAATCTTCCGCAATAATCTACTCAGTTATAAACTGAACTTCCTAAAATGATGCGCTCTTTTACACTAATAAAAACTTCATTTTTAAAATGTTTTTATGTATTTTGATGTCTTCATGGTAAAATGTACTATAAGAAATCTTGCGGTAGAAACTCTATTTTGGCAATTAGTTATAAAAGGTTAGATAAGCTGTTGATTGATTGGGAATGTCAAAGAAAGCGAGGAAGATATGACAAAAAGAATAATATATACAGCCAATGATATTTTACAATTAGTCGAATACCACAAATCTGACGACCGGGTTTTATACGAGAACTGGCTAGACCCCGATACTCAAAGGGGCTATAACCTTGTTTTTAAAGAAACCTTTGAGGAATTCTCAAAAAATGAGATTAAGCAGCGTTTTTTTGCAATGATTCAACTTATCGAAACGAATGAGATAATAGGTGCTATAGCGATATCTCCGCCTGAAACAACACCTGACCTTGTGATATGGATTTTTAAGTCTTTTCGCAGGAAAGGCTTCGGGACACCGGCGTTTGCTCTCGCTACGAAGTATGCTATTGAAGAATTGAAAATCAGCGAGCTTCACGCAGGTGCTTACCCGGACAATATCGGGAGTCGAAAGTTGCTGGAAAGGTCCGGTTTTGTTCCTTATCCTGCCGGAAACATTCCTGAAAAGCATTATATTACCGGGGAAGACATTATTCAAATGGATTATTTATACAACCCAATAACAATACGCCTGGCTATTCCAACTGACGCACCTGACATGGCTGAAATCCATATGTGTTCTTGGGAAGTTGTGTACAAAGACATTATTCCGGCAGAATACATTGAGAAGAAAAATGCCACACGTCCTGAATTGTATAAGCGGGTTATAACAAACGAGAACACAAATTAACTTTGATCAATCATTGAGAAGTATCAGGATGAGGAAGGAATTGTAATGCTTACACATAAAGGGACACTGACACTCACTACACCGAGACTAACGTTACGGCGGCTGACAGTGGATGACGCCCCGGCGATGTATGAAAATTGGGCGTCGGATGAAAAAGTAACAAAATATTTATCATGGGACATACATGAATCTGTGGAAGCCACAAGTGAGTTATTAACTAAATGGGTAACTGAATATAAAAAACCGAAGTATTACCATTGGGTAATCGAATTTAACGGCACGATTATCGGTACAATCAACTTCCACGCCATTTCAGACAAGGACGAACATTGTGAAATGGGATACTGTATCGGTTCAAAGTGGTGGAATAAAGGTTTCGTGACAGAAGCCGCAGCTGAAATTATCCGTTTCGCGTTTGAAGAATTGAATGCAAATAAAATTTGTGCTCTGCATGACACGGATAATATCGCTTCGGGCAGAATCATGCAGAAAAACGGCATGAAACTAGAAGGTTTGCTACGCAAACACAAAATGCGAAAAGATGGTACGCGGGGGGATTTAGCATATTATTCGATACTAAAAGATGAATGGGTGATAAACAAATAAAATTATATACCACAAAAAATGTTGTTTATTACCGATAGACGCTCATGTGAACTTAACTTTGATAAACAAAAAGTGGACATTTATAAGGCTTTACGGTGCTCATAATATTACTTTTCGTTAAAGTGGTTTTTGTAAGAAGAATACTACCGTGAGCAGTGTTTGAGCCAAGTACAAGTGTATAAATTTGTTTTGAAGTATGTTTGGTAAAAGATTATTACGGGCAAGTAATCGATACGGTTCGTTATTCAGTATTAAAGCCCGATTATTTTGATTTACGAGGAGCGAGAAAAATGTTCTGCCCGAAATGTAAAAAAGACGATCTTAAAAACAAAGAAATGTGTTTTGATTGCGACGTGCACGTGAAGCCTATTCCTGCCCTGCCAGGAGGAAAAATCAAGTTCGGCATTTATGACTGGGTTGTGCTCGACAAGCAACACGACAAGATGCTTATCATAACCGAAAAGGTGATTATAAAACGTCCCTATCACCACGAGGAATGCGAAATCACTTGGGAAACTTGCGATATGAGAAAATACCTAAACGGTGAGTTTTATGCCTCCTTCAATCAAGCAGATCGCGAACGAGTTATAGAAGTAGTGAACGAAAATCCCGATAATCCGTGGGATGGAACTACTGGTGGTATTCCCACGTCTGATAGGATATTCCTGCTATCCATAAATGAAGTGGTGCAATATTTCGGTGACAGCGGACAATTACAGGCGAAACCCACAGGACCCAAAGGAGAATCATGGTGGTTTAATGACCAATATGATATGGTTCGATCTGCTAAATTAGGAAGCAAAAATGCTTGGTGGTGGCTTCGTTCCCCCGGATACATCGGGAAACGTGCAGCGTATATCACCATTAATGGTGCCGTCCACGTTCATGGTGAAAGTAACGGTAGTAAAGGCAAACTCGGTGGCATTCGCCCTGCTCTGTGGCTGAAAACAACAGAACAACCTTATTGAGGATTCTGCAAATTTTTTGGAGAAGAACTGATTTTACTACTTGACTCTGCCGTTGGGGAACAGTTTATACTATTGTTATTCCAAGGGAAGGAAGATTTTTCATGGATGAATTAATCAAAATCAGGGATGTATCAATTAAGTATGATATATCTGCCCGCACCCTCCGCTATTATGAGGACATGGGGCTGATAACAAGTGCACGAAACGATGATTACGCATACAGGTTGTATGACGAGGACAATCTGCGGCGGCTTGAACAAATTTTGATACTGCGGAAACTAAAAATCAGTATCAAGGATATTAGGCGGATATTGGGGACATCCGGCTCTGAAGTCGTTTTAGATGTACTTGGGAAAAAAGTCGATGCTATCGACGAAGAAGTATCCCTTTTGCACGAGCTCAGAGAAATCGTACTGGAGTTTATCAGACAGATTGAGCGATATGATTTCGGAAAAGAATCCGATGTAAAGCTGTTATATGAAAAAGCGAAAGAAATTGAAACGCAAATTGTCAATGTGGATTATGAGGGGAATCCCTCTAACGTGAAACGCTTGCTTGAAGTTACAGAGAAACTCGATAATAAATTGCCGGAAGTACATATTGTTAAGATACCGGAATTTAGAGCGGTTTCTTCCGGTTACGATACCTTTGAGAACATCATTAGTGATAATAATTTTAATAAATGGGTGGAATCGCACCACCACTTACAGAAGA
This sequence comes from uncultured Clostridia bacterium, assembly GCA_937894465.1. Classification (GTDB taxonomy): domain Bacteria; phylum Bacillota; class Clostridia; order JAAYHZ01; family JAAYHZ01; genus JAAYHZ01. The sequence continues at coordinate 1,501 of CALCRE010000116.1, read as the reverse complement.
AAATTATATTCGACTGCGCTGACTTCCTGTGGCATGAGAACGGTAAAACCATTTGGATATGGGCAATGGCGGAAGGGGTGACCCAAGCGGATACCGCTCCTTATGAAATTATTGATTTTGAAGGTGGGATATATGCTGCCGCTGTGTCTATAGATGGTGATGACGACATTAACGGAAGAGTATATAATGGTATTAAAAAATGGGTAGCGACAAGCGGTTTTAAGTTAGATGAGCGCCCGGGTCATCAAACAATGTGTAATATGATATATCCCCATGATGATTTGAAAAAAGGACTTGGTTATCATCAGCTTGAACTTTATGTTCCGATTAAGTTAAAGGAGAAAAAATAATATGGCAAGAATATATGGAATAAAAAAACGTCTGGAACTAAATAAGGTTGATAAAAAAATAATAAAAGAGATTATTGGAAACAATGATTTAGTAGATATTGTGGTGCGAATGGAAAAGCTGATTGCTCCCCATATGATGCATGAGATTTTTGATTCGTGCGGTTGTGGTGGTGGCCGAGATTACATAAAACACTGTGAAAAAATCGGAAAAGAGTTAACAGGTAAGCCGTTGGAAGAAAAAATCAAACTAATCAATTCCGATTCCGAGCAAATCGTTCTCAACAATGATAATACCTTGACAATAGTATTGCATTATAACAATGGTAACAATTATAAATGTGTATGCTCCGCTGCCATAAAAACCGGAATTATTGTTTCCGATCTTGCTCAAGGAGCTGGTGCAGATGGGCGAATTATGCCTTTGACCTATTGCTTCTGCTGTGCCGGATCTTATCGGCGACATCTACAGCTAAAACTTGGTTTAGATTTAAAGACAAAAGAGATTCTTTCCTCGCCGATAAACAGTAAAGGTGAAAAACCATGCAAATTTGTACTTGAGATTATTCGATAACCTCTTGACTTTGACGCGACGTCGCACTTATTGAATATGGCAGTGGAATATCAAAAAAACTCTCAATTTCTACCGCTTATCGTACCTATGAACAATCAAATTGCCTTGATTTTGAAAAGTGCGGTCATTATCGAAACTTTCCGGCAGAACCTCGCCGAGGTGGACGATGAGCTCACTTCATTGTCCACCATAAGGAAAATTATCAACTCATTTATATTGCGATTGCAACAAAGTATCCACCGAGACATCAAATTGAATCTTTTGGACGATACCAATTTACTCGAAGCAGTAGATGCGCTTACTGTGGAAAGAACTACACTCAAAGAAGAAAAAGCAATAGCAGATTTGGAAACAAGCAAGTTAGTTTTAATGCACCCAATCCTGTATGCCGTACATATGATTCCCATGGATGCTTTTGAAGAATGGGAATGTCTAGAAGAATATGTTTGACCGGCTTGAGGGGATAAAATAAATAGCGGCGTTGCTCGGTTGAAAGAGCCATTACCGTAACCTGCTACATTAGATAATAGGTAATTGCTAAACCCTAGAAAACTAGAGAACCATATATACCAGATTATAG
>CALCRE010000115.1 GCA_937894465.1 uncultured Clostridia bacterium | reverse complement strand
TAAACTTGGCAATAGTAGTGTGGCAACAATTCCAATTCTTTTGAAAATGATTATACGAAAAGCATGGAATGGTACGTAGCCAAAGGAGCTGTTCTATCAAGCATCGGTAACTTCATTGAGGCAAAGCAATGCTTGGACAATGCCATTCCGTCGTTAAAAGATCAGAATAAAGAATTATATATAGAAGCATCCGTCCATAAAGCCAGGGTTTTGAGAAACTTTATGTCCTTTGAAGATTCAAATAAGGTTCTAGACGAGCTATTAACAGATATCTCATATTTAAAACCGGAATTATTGTATGCTGTTGCTATTGAGAAGATATACAATTTGTGCTGGAATTCACAGGTCAACGAAGCGAAGGATCTGATTTTTAAAATGATAGAAATATGTGCAAATAACGGTCAAATTAAAGTGAAAGCATGGTTTGAACGATATTTAAGCGTAGTCAGCTTTCTTTTAGGCTGCATGAAAGACTCCGTCTATTATTATGAAAGATCTCTTACTATTCCAATCGAAGAACCGCAGTACTTAGATATGCATAGTATCGACCTGTATGTGGCGAAGGCATATCAGATGTTAGGAGAACGAGAAAAAGCCATAGAAATGGTAGAAGCTGAACTCCAAAGGCTAAAATGCAAGGGTAGATATGAAGAACTATGGTTAGGGTATCTTTTCGCAGCTGAGATTCATTATCAAAATACATTTATCGATCGCATGAACGGCGGCAAGAAAACATTCGAGTGCACGATGCAAAACTTTAAGCTTGCAGATGAGTACGCACCTTTATACCGTAAAACCGAACTTCAAAAGAAATGGGCTATAATGCAACGTCATATTTATGGGTTGATGCTCAATGACGGTCCTGTTGAAAGTATTGTCAATGAAATAGTTGAGAATCTTCATACAGTTGGCGATTATTTTCAAACAATTGCCTTGGCGAGACTCTTTAGTTATTATGGAGCGATATCTGATTTTAAACATGCTGCTATGTATGCAAGGCAATCTATTGAGATAGGGGAAAGGAGCGGTATGATGATGATACCGACCATGGCATACGGAATGCTTGCAAGAATTGCTATTGCATCTTCGGATCAAAATCAAGCAGTTATATTAACAAGAAAGTTTCTTCGTCTTTGTGATGATAACGGCATGATTGAATATTTCAGAATGCGGAAAGCATATGATCCGGTTCTGGAGTTTGCCCGACAAAATGAAATCGAACCGGACTTTACCAGAGAGATGATGGATTTCGCCGGATTTAAATTGAAAAAAGCTTATATAACAACATTGGGTGAGTTTGCAGTGTATCCTTATTATAATCGTAATGAACCGATAAAAATGCGTACAAAGAAGGAAAGGGAGCTTTTTGCTTTTCTGCTTAATGCAGGCAGAGAAGGCGCTACAAAAGAACAAATATATGAAGAGATTTGGTATGATTCTACATCTAATAATATTAAAAAACTGATCGGTGTGAATATTGCTCAGCTGAAGAAAGACCTTTCCGTACTTGGTGTTGTAAACTCTGTCGAAAGCCTAGGTAAACATTATAGCATATGCAAGGATGAATTCGTCACTGATGTCGATTTATTTGAGGAAGCTGCTTTCGAGCTTCAAGAAAACAATAGCACCGATGCGATTGACACAATATTGGCTTTATACAAAGGTGAGTACCTTTCTGAGTTCGAATCCATATGGGCGGTCAGCAAGAAGATCAAGTATGAAAAAATATATCAAAAGGCGTTGAAAATTTATGAAGCAAATGCAAGTGATCTTGTCACGTAAAACTACTGAGTGAATATTTCACTTGTTAAGTTAGATCATCTTCCGCAATGAGTTATTGTTTTTACCTTTATTTAATTGCTTAATTATATTACAAGCTGCGCAGTTTTAAATTTATATCAGAGGAATAGCAGAAGGAAATAATCTAAAAGGATTACATATAATAATAAATTGACAACAATGCATTGCCAATGTAAACGATTCGTTATACAATAAGAGTAGAAAAGGAGGTGATTTTAATGGCTAAGACTGCAAGTCTATCAATCCGTATAGATCCAAAAGTTAAAGCTGATGTAGAAGCTATTTATTCTCGCTATGGAATGAGCCTTACGGAAGCGATTAATATTTTCTTGTATCAATCAAGAAATGTTGGTGGTCTACCGTTCGATTTACGTCAGTTTACTCCTAATGATGAAACATTAGCAGCTATGAAAGAAGGAGATGAAATTATCAAATCCGGTAAGGGTAGATTTGGGAATGCAAATGATCTATTAAAGGAGTTGAAAACCTGATGTTGGTTGCTGATTATACAGGACAATTTAAAAAAGATTATAGGCTTGCAATAAAACAAGGCTTTAATATTTTTTTAGCTGCGTTTGGCAGCAGGAAGCTTCGGATGCGGACTGATTGATGAAGGGTATCAAGCACTTGAGGACAGCACCGACCTTTATGTGAAGCTATACGAATTACCGGATGATACAGTGCTTTTATACAACAGCTCGGCATTGGACTTGTTAACCGTGCAAAAGAAAGATTTGAATCCATTGAGTTCTGTAGCGCGTGAAGTTTTTGCTCATTTGACTAACCCGAGCGGGTGGGAATGGTTTAACGGTGTTCGAAATGATTCTTCTGATGCATGTCCTTTTAGTGGACGGCGAATTTCTGAGCGGCGTGTAAAATCACGCAATATACGTCGTGCAAGTGCTATATCAAGCGGTACATCTACCCAAACGGAAAAATCCACATATGATCCAACCTTACTGTGAGCTGTCCCAAAGGGATAATCAAGAATAATATATTTAAGCGGATCGAGGCACAAACGCTCTATTTCATCAATAATTGGAGTAAGCGTCCATTCGTTGCTATCTGCTCCGGATTCCGACCACTCACAGTAATCTCGGCCAAGCAAATCACTTGAAATGTTATCGAAATTAATGACTTCTGTATTTGCCAACCGCTTCTTCAATGCGTTTGCTACTGTGGTCTTACCGCTGCCAGATATGCCGGAAATGCTGATAATAAAAGGCTTTTTCATAGTTTTCTCACTTTCACGATAGACGACACAGGAAACTTTTTCGTGTTACATAAAGAATCCGTTATCGCGTTCAATGTGGTTTTGTTTGTGTATGAATGTCGTTGTTGATGCCTCGCTCCATTCCATAAATCCGACTGTAAATTGTAGTTGATTGAATTTCTTTGTTCCCGTGTGAATAAATCCGTTTGCGGCATACCAGTCCTTCAGAACGGTACTCTCCTCCACGATACCGATGGTGATTTTACTGCCACCAAGTTGTTTGACTTTTGTCTTGCAGAAGTCAAGCAATTTTTTACCGTATCCATAGTGACGATATTCCGGTAGAACGGAAACATTTTTCATCTCGAATACTTCGCCACCCATATCAGTGAGCGACGCGAAACCGATGATTTTTTTATCGATACAAAGACCGAAAGGATAATATCCGTCCATGATTTCACTTGAAAGACGCTCATCTGTAACAAAGCTCGTATGTCCGGGACAATTTTCTTTAGTCAGTTTAAAATCTTTTGCTACAGTTGCAAAGCTCTTGCGGATAACACCCGCGTAATCAGGTAAGTGTTCGGCAGTCAACACCTGAATTTCAACAAGGTCTTGAAATTTGAAATCGTTAATCATCGCCATCCTCCTCGCAATCAGCAGACGGGCATTCCAACAAGCAAATCCCACAATCGTTACAATCTGAGCTCTTGAGCGGGACAGGATATCCGAAATCGCCATCTGCAGTTTCTAATGCTCCGAAAGGACAAAGACTAACGCAAGCTGCGCAACCGATACACCGTCCGCTGTTTACAATATCTTCAACATTTTTCATCAGACATTCCCCCTCATATAGACGTATCTGCCTGCTGTTCTCACGATATCAGTCGTAATAATATCAGAAAGTACAAACAAAACATACTCATTGTCCTTTAGTGCCATCAATTCACATTCGGGCACAGCTCCGTAAATATATAATTGAACATTGTTATCCCACCTGCAATATAAGTCAGGGGTAATCTTATAAGGCGCAGCGTTACCTTCAGGGTTGCAATTAAAACAGCCTGTTGCAATTGAAGTTTTTGAAAAGTCAACGCTGAGTATCATACCCATGATTTTAGAAAGGGCTTCCGGTACTCCGCAAACGCTGGTGAGAAACGGATAAAACATTCGCACTATTCGTTCATGATTTCTATCTCGTATTGTGACATTGCGGAAACTTAGAAACTCATCATAACTCATGGGTGTTTTGGTAATGCTGATTTTTCTTACCTGCAAAGGGCGCTTTGTAAGCCATTCTACACCGTTATCCATAGTGGTTCTTGGATGCCTATAGATATCTTTATCCTCAATTACAGGTTCGTCCACCGCATAAAGAAAACCTGGAAGTTTTCCATTATGGATCATACTTCCGCCGACCTTTTCGTAACTAAGCATTTGTGGTTTATGTGAAAATGCTTCGGCAAGCTCTCTCCAACGCGTTATCGTGCTTCCAACTGCCAACTCCGACAGTTCATGAGGGGAACCGTGATACCAAATAGTAAACCTAAAATATGCCGCGATCTCGTCTGCCGTCTGTTGGACGGTGGTATTATTGTTGCGAATAATTTCTTTTACGCCAAGTTGTGTTACCACTCGCGGCTTATCAGTAGCATTTTCACCATCGATAATCTTGTAAGCATTTTGAATGCGCCATACTTTCTCCGCTTCAGATAAATCGGTACGGTTTTGAATACCATCTAACATATGCCGTTGTTCCGGACGGTCGAAAAAGTCATATTCCTTTCCGTGGTTGGAAATAACGACAATGCGGGCAGTCAGCGGAGCAATCAAATCGACATCTATGTCACCCTCGCAAATGACCGTTTTATGCTGTGTGGCAAGTTCGGTCAGTTCGGTAATAATCCTCGGGGTCGTTTCACGTACGATATCATGCTCCCATTGCCGGGCATCCTCCGGGTCCAACGCCCAATAATCCGGTACATTACGGCAGAGTGCGGTATGTATTAACGGATCGGCGTTTTCAAAATGTTTTGATCGACTGTCATCAGTATGGTAAACATAGCATCTGAAACGGCGGGCAAGTTCGTTCGCAACAGTGGTCTTACCGCTGCCCAAAATGAAATAGACATTATCAGGGATATTTATGTACTCGTCACTCACATAATCCTCCGGAATGCGTATGTAACATCCGATGGTATCGTCACGTTTTCTATCCATGATACCGGAGACATTATTATTTCCGACATTTCCTTCAGCGGCAGTTAAATATTCGGTTGTGCATGATAAAACAATGCCAAGATGGTCGCACCAGAGGCTGTCTTTTTGTTTGTATGGTTCAGATATGATATTGTTATATATGACAATATCGCCGCGTCTGGGAGTAAAGTCAGAGCATTCGATATGTAAAAAGTTATTTGATTGCGCCCATTCAAACCAAGCTATGCATGATGTAAACCAACGAAATTGACTTGGGCGAGCGGTTTTATGGGTACCGAGTGGCAAATCAATCCCAGCTTCACGGCAACAATAGTAAACAAAAGCACAGCACCAACCATTATTGAACTCATCAGGGTCGTTTTCAGGGTAGTATTTGAGCATTTCCATATAGTCGGCGTTTGCTTTTTCACCAACAACATCTTTTGCTGCAAAATCTTCTGCAATATCAGCAAGTAATTCTCTTTTCATTACGTTTTCCCCTCCCAATCATCTAAACCAAACAGATAACCGGTTTTGACTAATTAATTCTTCTCATAAAAATGATGGGTATCTTCACTGACCGCTTTACGTATAATACAACTCATTTTGCTGCAGTCATTCTTGTTTGCCAATCTTCCATAATACGCGGCTTTTCTGCAAAATGAGTCACTGCATAAGCCCATGCCTCGGGGAAGCTCTCTCTTATAAATGCTGCCTTTGTTCCATTTACCGTTAGCCATTTTTGAAATGAAAGATATTTCGCTTGTTCTTACCTTATCGGTATTTTTATCTTGTGCGAAATATATCCAATTATATCATTTGACTAGCATAACGACAATGAAATTGTTTAATATTACAGGATTTTAGATTTCTATTCTTGATACATCTGAAATTATTAAATCCGGTAAGTGTAGATCTGAAAATGCAAATGATCTATTAATGGAGTTAAAACTTGATTAATGATGATGCTCAAATGTAGTTTATTTCTAAAAATATTTGACATGTGAATAACAAAGGGTTATTATGTTTATAATAAATATAAACAAATAGAGGTTGTTTTATGATTAGCAAGTTATCAGATATGTCTGTAGAGGACTTAAAAAAAGGTTATTGGCATGATAAAGAAAAAGATAGTTATGTATGCCATGTATGTGGTGAAAAATTTGAAAACGGCGTCATATACGATGTGGGTGAGAAGTTTTACAGCGCGGATAAAATGATTGATATCCACATTCAACAAAAACATGAGAGCATGTTGAAAGTATTGATTTCACAAGATAAGAAATATACCGGGTTGACGGAAAGTCAGAAGGAATTTCTTGAAATGATGTATTTAGGTTTGTCCGATGATGAAGTTGCCAAAAAGACAAATGTAGCACCTGTAACGGTACGTCAAAAACGTTTTGTTTTTAAAGAAAAAGCCAAGCAAGCCAAAGTATATTTATCCATTTATGAGTTGGTCAAAGAAAATGCCCAAAAGAACAAGAAAGGTAAAAATGAAAAAGATCAATTGATTGAGATTCATCCGGGTGCTACTATGGTAGATGAGCGTTATTTAATTACCGAAGCGGAGAAAGAAAAGATTCTTCACACCGCCTTTTATTCTTTGGATCCGTTAAGGCTAAAAAATTTCCCGGTGAAAGAGAAGAAGAAGCTTGCCATCTTACAAAAGATTGCTTCACAATTCGAGCCGGATAGAAGGTACACTGAAAAGGAAGTCAATGCAATTTTAAAAGATATTTATGATGACTATGTCACCATCAGACGATATATGATTGAATACGGATTTATGGATAGAATGCGTGATTGTAGCGAATATTGGTTAAAATGATCATTATATCATGGAAAACAGTTTAAAAATTGAGTCAGTAGTGGTAAAATAGGTGCCATATATAGGAAAGACAGTTTAATAGATAAGGAAAGAAAAATATGAGTAACAATGAAATCAACAATAACATAAGTATGAGTAAAAATATTGAAAGGCCGAAATTTCCGAAACGTGCAGTTATAACGGCGGGTATGCCCTATGGAAACAAAGAACTTCATTTAGGTCATATCGGAGGTGTTTTTGTTCATGCCGATGCCTTTGCTCGCTTCTTACGGGATCGAATCGGTAAAGACAATGTCATCTTTGTGTCCGGAACGGATTGTTACGGATCTCCCATATCGGAAAACTATAGGCAACTGGTAGAAAAAGGCGAATTTAAAGGAACGATTGAAGAATATGTTCAACACTATCATAAACTGCAAAAGGAAGTGTTGGACAAATACAATATCAGCTTAAATTTGTTTGGAGCTTCCGGGTTGGGACGCGCTAAGGAAATTCATCGTGAAATGTCTCTGGATTTCATTGAAACATTATATAAACACAATCATTTGAAAAAGTTGACCACATCCCAATTTTACGACACGGAGTATGATGTGTTACTCAATGGTAGGCAAGTTGTCGGGCGTTGTCCTATCGCCGGATGTTCATCGGACAAAGGATATGCAGATGAATGCTCTTTAGGGCATCAGTATATGCCTTCGGATTTGATTGATCCGAAAAGCACATTATCCGGCAAAAAACCGGCAATGGTGGATGTAACCAACTGGTATTTCAACTTGGACGAATTTCATGACTTGTTAGGTCAATGGGTGGAACAATTAAGTGAGATTGATGGATATAGAAATTTTGTAATCAAGAGCATACAAGAATTTTTGGAACCACCGGTGATCTACATTAAAAAAGATCAATTAGATGCACTTGAAGAAATCAAAGACAAGCTGCCGCCTTATGAGTTTAAAGACGAAAATAACAAATCTTCTGCACTGATGGTTTTTGACACTCTGGAATTACGAGAAAAGACTTGTGCCATCCTTTCGGATCATTCTATTCGTTTTAGAACAGGGAAGACCTTGGTTCCTTTCCGATTGACCGGGAACATCGAATGGGGCGTTCCTGCACCTAATTTGGAAGGGTTGGACAATTTGACAGTATGGGTATGGCCGGAATCCTTATGGGCACCCATGTCCTTTACAAAGACCTATTTAGAGCAAGCGGACGAGAACAATGATGCATGGAAACAATATTGGTGTTCTAAGGAAGCAAAGGTATTCCAGTTTATCGGAGAAGACAATGTCTATTTCTACGGTCCTGTGGAAATGGCTATGTTTATGGGACAACAAGGGGAGCATCCTTCGGCTTATCCTGAAGAAGGAGATTTACAATTACCCTTGTTAATTGTCAATAACCATCTGTTATTCTTGGACAAAAAGGCCAGCAGCAGTGGAAAGATCAAACCTCCCACAGCAGAGGATTTATTAAATTATTATACACCGGAACAATTAAGATCTCATTTTCTAGGCTTGGGTTTGGGAATACGAAGTGTCGGTTTCCAACCGAAACCATTGAATCCTAAGGCTACAGAAAGAGATGCCGATCCCGTGTTGAAAGAAGGAAACCTTTTATCCAATGTGTTTAACAGGGCGGTTCGTTCTTGCTTTTATACCGTTCAGAAGTATTGTAACGGTAGGATTCCTGTTAGAGCCATCAGTGAGGATGTATTGAATGAAGCTAGAGATACCGTATTGGAATATGAGTTGTTAATGTCAAAGTTTGAGTTCCACCAAGTGATGAACTTAATGGATGTATATATAAGGAACATTAATAAATATTGGTCAAAAAATATTCGAATTGCCGATACGGAAGATGATTCCGAACTTCGTGCACAAGTGTTGTCCGATACATTCCATATGGTCAAAACTGCTGCGGAGTTGATGCATCCCATCGCTCCGGAGGGCACCGAGATGATCCTTGAATATTTGAATTTAGATGAATCTTTCTGGAGTTGGGATAACATATTTAAAACATTGTACGATTTGATGCCTGATCCGGAAAATCATGATTTGAAATTTTTAGAACCAAGAGTGGACTTTTTTGAGAAGCATCAAAGCCAACTAAAAGATTTTCAAGAATAATAAAAAAGATAAAAAATAAATGGAACTTTTTTCTGATCCCCTCGTCTATATAGGTGTAAAAGGCTTATATTAAGAAATGCGAGGGGATTTTTATGAAAAAGATTTTATTGACTTTATTGGCTCTGACTTTGTCATTGACCGTTCTTGCAGGATGTACAGTTTCATCCATTGATGACGAGATTCATGAGAACACAGAGAAAGATGTAATTGAAGAAACCTCCGGTGAGAACACCGAGAATAAGAATAACGGAGTGCCACAAGGAATAACCGTGAACAAAATTGAGTTTAATACAATAACCGAAATGTCAGACTTACCGGAATCAGTGTTGAATGCCATTGATGCCGGAAAAGAAAAAAGAGGATATACCTATTTTGAATATGAGGACGGCTTCATGCTGGTTGTGTTCATGGGGGAAAAGAACACCGGCGGATACGGTATCGAAGTTGTGAGTGTAGAAGACAATGAAGGAAGAACCAATGTTGTCGTCAAAGAAACCACTCCTGCAAAAGATGCCATGGTCATCCAAGTCATCACATATCCATACACTGTAGTCACCATGAAAGGTGTCACAGATAACTTTAATATTGTAAATGAAGACAATGAGCCTTTTGAGCTAATCGAAATCGGCGAAACTGAATAACCAATAACATTTACTTGGAATTATCACAACTACTTTACTACTACTACTACTAATTTAATATATTATTCGTATTAGTA
>CALCRE010000114.1 GCA_937894465.1 uncultured Clostridia bacterium | reverse complement strand
CTTCGTACCTTATTGCATATGCAAAAAGTAGTAAAAGAACCTCCGAAAAGAGAAAGTGTGGCGCAACCGGTCAATACTGTCCATGGTGGAGGCGAAGTGTCCACCGGTAAAAAAAATTACAAGCCGGGAAGAAATGACCCCTGTCCTTGTGGTAGCGGAAAAAAGTACAAAAGTTGTTGCGGAAGGTGACATTTATGGATGCAAAAAAAGCTTTGGAATATATACACGGAACATTACGGTTCGGAAGTAAGCCCGGTTTGGAAACCATCGGGCTTTTAGCGGATAAATTAGGCAACCCTCAGAATGACTTGAAATTCATCCATGTAGCCGGAACAAACGGGAAAGGGTCCACTTGCGCTTATATCGCTTCCATATTACAAGCCCAAGGATACAAGACCGGGTTATTTATATCGCCTTATGTGGATGTTTTTAATGAACGGATTCAAATCAATCGACAATATATTAAGGATGAGGACCTTGCTTGGGCGGTTGAAAAGGTCAAGGAAAAAGCCGATGAAATCATTCGAGAAGGAAAACGTTCTCCTACTGAATTTGAATTGGTGACCGCTGCGGCATTGCTATATTTTAAAAAGGAACAATGTGATTATGTGGTTTGGGAAACAGGTTTAGGCGGTAGATTTGACGCTACGAATATTGTTAAAACAACCCTTTGCGCCGTCATTACCAACATCGGGTACGACCACACCGCCATATTAGGGGATACCCTTCCTAAAATCGCTTTTGAGAAAGCCGGTATCATCAAAGAAGGCATTGATGTAGTACTGTACGATCAAACGAATGAAGTGAAGGATGTTATTCGTGAAACCTGCCATGAAAGGAACGCCAATTTATCCGTCGCAAAATTTGATGATATCAATGTCACCGAATCTTCCATACAAGGATATGAATTTGACAAAGGTTCCTTAAAGGGGCTTCGCATAACATTGTTAGGAGATCACCAATTAAAAAATGCTACGGTTGCCTTGGAGGTTTGTAAATGTTTAATCAAGCAAGGAATCGAAATATCTGAAGAAAGCATTAGAGAAGGATTGATGAAAACAAGGTGGCAAGCCCGCGCCGAAGTCATAAACGAAAAGCCCTTGATTATGGTGGACGGGGGCCATAATCCCCAATGTGCGGAAGCCTTGAGGGATTTGATTCAAAAGCATTTTCCCGGTATTCGTCCCGTCTATATATATGGTTCATTGAAGGACAAGGACTATAAATCGGTTTGTAGTATTTTGTTTCCCGGAGCAAAAGAAGTCATTACCGTTACCACAATAGGAGAGAGGGGTTTATCCGCAGAAGAATTGGCAAAAACCGTAAAGATTTATTGTAATCAGGTAATCCCCCATGATACAATAAAGGAAGCCGTAGCCTTTTGCAAAAAAAACAGCTCCGAGGAAGATATAGTGGTCTGTTTCGGATCATTAACGTTTTTAGCAGAAATAAGGAAGGAAATTATCGACATTTACAAATAACCGGAGGGATATTATGAATAAGATAGACATAAAAAAAGAAATTGATCTGTTTGAGGAATTTGTTCCTGAAATGATACCGAATACAGGTTCATACGAGTCCCCCTACTTATTTTATAACAGTGCTTTAGAAAAGTTAAGGCAAGGCAGTGATGACATGGCCATCATATTATTAAAAAAGGTTGTCACGTCAAGTGAGTTTGTTCCTGAAGCTTATGCATTGCTTGCACTATGTTTGTATAAGAACAAGGAAGAAAACGAAGCACATGAAGTTTTGAAAACTCTTTTGTCTGTTGACCCGGGCAACGAGCAAGCTAAGCACTATATGGACAAGTTGTTTGAAGCGCAAGGTAGAAAAAGAAGCAACACCATAGTTCGCCCTGTTAAAAAGGTTCCAATCTTAACCGAACAAAAAGGAAGCAAGGTAAAAGTCACTCCCGAACAAAAACCGAAAAAGGAACGTCCTGTAAAAGAATCCGCAAAATCCGATCAAGAACAAAAGAACATGACAAGAGAAATTTCGACACGAATCCGGAAAGAAATAGAGAGTCAAGAAGGAAGGGTAAGAAAGCCTTCCGGAACGAACCAAAACTCCGGATTCGGAGTCGTTTTTGCTTTTTTGTTGCTGTTTTTAGCTGTAGGAGCGGTTGTAGGCTATGTGGTTGGTAACAATAAAGGCCAAGGGGCTGTGAAGGGAGTACAAGATAGTGTGCTTCAATATCAGCAACAAATTCAAGAATATCAACAAAAAGAGGGCCAATGGGAAAAGACCCTGGAGGAACACCAAAAGACCATTGATCAATTGAGAAAAGAAAAAGGTGATCTTGAAGGGCAAATGAAGGCCTTCGAAGAAGACAAGAAAAACAGGGTTGTAAAAGAACAATTGGATGACATTGAAACCATGATTGCCAGGTCGGAATTTACAGTTGCAGTAGAGGCATTGAAGGACTTACCACCGGAGGACTTGAACGAAGAAAACAAACAAGCCCGGCAAGTGCTTTATGAGCAGGCTCACGAAGGATTCTGCGGTTTGATGTTTGATCAGGGAATGGTTCAATACAACAACGGACAGTATCAAGCCGCATTGGATCTGTTTGAATCGGCTATTCAAACCGGGTATAAGTCCGAAGATGATGCGGATTTACATTATCGTGCAGGACGAAGCCTTTATGAAATGGGTGACTACGAAAAATGCGTTACCTATTTTAAAGTCATAGCGGATCAATATCCTGATTATAAAAATACCGACTACACCTATTATTATACAGGACGGGCTTATCAGTACACAGAACAATATGAAAAGGCCAAAGAGGTCTATATATATGCAAGAGATAATTTCCCCCGGAGCTCACTTAGAGACAGCATTTTTACAAGAATTAACGAGGTGAATGCAAAGCTTGATTAAATATTTCCCGGAAAATAAGTCTCCGGTGAAAATATAAATGTAAGGGAGGGTATTTCAATGGCTTTAAAGACGGTTATTGCAGACAAGATCAGAAAGCTGTTGGTAAAAGGATGTGACCGGTGGATCGTAAAATTTGATCCTGAAACCGGAAAATTTTTAGAGGCCAACGGTGGTTGGACTGTAACCAACCAAGATAATATTTTTCTTCTAGCTTATCTTTATCTGAATGACTTTGAAGAAAATCCATATTATCAGGACCCGAAGGCACTGGAGTTGATCAAAGCCGGGGGAAACGCATTAAGAGCGGCTCAGCGGGAAGACGGACAAGTGTTGTTTGTCAAGGTGGACGGATCGGAATGGGGTTATATTTATATGCCTTGGTCCATGTTCCATTGGCTACAAACCTTTGATCTGATGACAGGCCATTTAGATCAGGACACGCTTGTTTCTTGGAAAGAGGGATTAACCCTTGCATACGACGGAATCAACAGAGGTCTGCAATCTTTACATATCCACAATATTCCTGTTTGGGATTCTACAGCCATCTATCGAGCAGGTGTTTTATTCGACAGGGAAGATTACAAGGAAATAGCGGACAAGATGATTCGTAAAACCGTTGAAACTCAGCACCCGGATGGATTTTGGCCGGAGCATCTAGGTCCCACATTATCCTACAACGGTGTATATATCTATGCTTTGGGTGTATACAAATTCTACGGCGGCTCTGTGAAGGTAGATTCGGCATTGCAAAGATCTTTTGCTATGCAAAAAGCTTCGGTGTATCCGGACGGATCTTTGGTGGAAACAGCTGACGGAAGAGTAAAATATGACGGATCGGTTCGC
The DNA here is from genome assembly GCA_937894465.1 of uncultured Clostridia bacterium. GTDB lineage: Bacteria > Bacillota > Clostridia > JAAYHZ01 > JAAYHZ01 > JAAYHZ01. Next base: position 50,802 of record CALCRE010000114.1, on the reverse strand, counting down.
ACATCGGACTTAATCGGTTACCTGGAGTTAGAAGGCGGTTTGGAATATGTTAACTTCATGTTGGATCAAGCCGTAAAATCAGACCAAGTTCTAGGAAGTCAAGCAGTGAATCTATTACGTTATGTGGAACAATTGCCGGAAACCGAATGTTCCGAGGATGCTCCTTTGACCGATTCATCTGAATTGAAGCTTTGTCACGGAAATATTCAAGTCCTTCGTAAAGCCGGTTGGCAGGTTAACTTAAGTTCCTACACCGCACCCATTACAGATAGCCGGTGGGGAATGGACCGACAGTCGTTTGTCAGTGTGTGGCACAAGGGTAAAGGATTGCTGATCGGAGGCGGAAACAACAAATACAATCCCCAATGGGGAACATTTTGCATTCAAAAGGGAGATCAAACATTGTATGTTCCTGACAAAGGGGAGAAAGATCCGGACAATGACAGGATCAAATTGCATTACGAGGATATTTGCTGTCAGGTAAAAATATTAAAAGTGTCCGAGAATGAAACCGTGTTGGAATTCGGATACGAGTCCACAGGAAAAGCGGACAATGTTCAAATTGGATTGCCTTTGAGGTTTTCTTGTGACACGAAGGAAAATGATTATTCTATTAAACAAAGTAATTCGGGCAGCTCGGTTTGCTTCAAAGGATATGAAATATCCTTCACCAACAGCTTTTATTCCTTGAAATGGCCGGTAGAGCCCTTTAATCCCTATGAACCGCAAGGAAAGAGCCCTGATAAATATTGGGCGGCTGTACTGAACATTGACATCACCAGGGAAAAGGGATGTATTGTACGGATTAGAAAGAGCGACAACGCGTAAAAAAAATACATAAAAGAACAGACCGGTCTTCTAGAGTCTTATGCTTGAAAAAAACCGGTCTTTTTAAATCACACGGGTTGGATATTGATAATCACACGGGTTATAATTGATAAATATTACAGAATGGGTTATACTATTCACGGAGGTGTGATAAATGAAAAAGCTAGTAAACATAATTGATTACAAACCACGTATCATAGATAGAACTGTAGAGCGATATCTTTCGACTTTCGGTGCTGTATGCATTGAAGGCCCGAAGTGGTGCGGGAAAACATGGACATCTTCCTTTCATAGCAATAGTGAAATTCTTATGGGCGACCCGACCAATAATTTTCAAAATCGATCTCTTGCTGAAATTTCTCCTGCTTTGGTTTTGGAGGGTAAAACACCGAGGCTTATCGATGAATGGCAAGAAGTCCCGTCCATATGGGATGCGGTTAGATATATGGTTGATCAACGTGGTCAAAAGGGACAGTTTATCTTGACAGGTTCCACTACACCTAAGCGTAAAGGCATTCTGCATAGCGGTGCCGGCAGAATTGGCAAGATCAGAATGCGACCGATGTCTTTGTTTGAGTCAAATGATTCCACTGGAGATGTCAGTTTGGAAGAACTGTGTAACGGTAATGTAAAACAAACCATGACCGGAGAAGTCGATTTAAGGAAGCTGGCGCAGCTCACTGTACGAGGGGGTTGGCCTGGTAATATTGATGTACCCGTTGATAATGCAACTTTATTGCCTGAAGAGTATTTAAATGCAGTGATTGATGATGACGTTTCTCGTATCGATGGTATCAAACGCAATACGGGAAAAATTCGGTTACTGTTGCGCTCTCTTGCCAGAAATGAAAGCACCGTTGCGACAAATCGGACCCTTAAGAATGATATTAAAGAGATTGACGCTGAGGATATTGATGTTGACACCGTAGCCTCTTATCTTGATCTATTTGAAAGACTGTTCTTGATCGATAACCAGCTCCCGTTCGCTTCTAACATCAGATCTTCCGCTCGCATCAAGCAAGCAAAAAAGAGACATTTCGCCGACCCGTCTTTAGCTTGCTCATTACTTAAGGCAACACCGGAAAGATTGGTGGGGGATCTTCAAACATTTGGATTTATGTTTGAAGCGCTGTGTGAACGTGATCTTAAAATATATGCTGAGTCATTTAACGCAAACCTTTATCATTATCAAGACTATTTAAACCGAGAGATCGATGCAGTAATTGAATTGGCTGACGGAAGATGGTGTGCATTTGAAATTAAGCTGGGCTCAAATAAAATTGACGAAGCCGCAGCCAACTTAATCAGTATTCGGAATGCAATCCAAGTAGAAGGTGGTGTTCCGCCGTCTGTGCTGTGTGTTATATGTGGCATGACAAATGCCGCTTATCGGAGACCGGACGATGTTTTTGTTGTTCCAATTACTGCTTTGAAGAACTAAAACAAAGACGGATAACGAAGCGGCATTTGCTTTACCATATTTACATTTATATGATGTCTATCAATTCCAATCCTTTGTTCTTATCGGTAGCCCATTTGATTGACCATTCATTTTCAAACAAAATTACAAGTCTTTGCTCGATATCTCGTGCGATCATGGCCGATCCGGGTAAATTCAGCTTTTCATATTCACAGGGCAATTTTTCCACCCAGCGGGAAAAGCGATAAGGCAAATTGGTTCTGATGATATCCACATTGTATTCGTTTTGCAAACGAAATTCCAACACGTCAAACTGCAGAATACCTACAGCTCCGATCACCAACTCCTCGATCCCGATGTCCACCTGTTTGAAAATCTGAACGGCACCTTCTTGTGAAAGCTCGTTTACACCCTTTAAAAATTGCTTTCTTTTCATGGAATCTTTTGCAGCCACCCTGCAAAAATATTCAGAAGGAAACATGGGGATGGGGTCAAATTCGATACCTTTGTCTCCTGTGGTCAATGTATCTCCGATTCTAAAAATACCGGGGTCAAACAACCCGATGATATCTCCTGCATAAGCTTCTTCCACCGTGGTTCTTTCCTGCGCCATAAACTGCTGGGGTTGAGCCAATTTGACTTCTTTTTTTCCTTGGACATGGTATACATTCATCCCTTTGATAAATTGGCCGGAACATATCCGTGCAAATGCCAACCGATCCCTGTGAGCAGGATTCATATTCGCTTGTATTTTAAATATGAAGGCTGAGAAATATTCATCTGTGGCTTTGACAACAGTATCTCCTGCCAGTCGATCCGCAGGAGGCGGTGTGATATCCAAAAAGCTCTCAAGAAATGTTTTCACCCCGAAATTAGACATGGCACTGCCGAAATAGACGGGAGTCAAATTACCGGTCAGTACATCGTTCAGGTCGAATTTTTCTCCGGCACCTTCCAGTAATTCTATTTCTTCACACAAACGATCATGATAATAGTCTCCAATGGTTTCTTTGAATGTTGCATCGTCCAAGCTTCCGGAAATGGAATTCACTAGGTTTTGTCCGTGGTTACCACCTTCAAAGAGCAAGATTTGATTGCTTTGCCTGTTGTAAATACCTTGAAAGTCTCCGTCTACACCGATAGGCCAATTCATAGGATAGGAATGAATCCCTAACACCTCTTCCAATTCATCCATCAATGCGAAAGGATCCTTAATAGCGCGGTCCAGTTTATTAATGAATGTAAATATGGGAATGCCGCGCATTTTACAGACGTGAAACAGCTTAATTGTTTGCGGTTCAACGCCTTTTGAACCGTCAATCAACATGACGGCGCTATCTGCTGCCATGAGGGTACGATAAGTGTCTTCACTGAAATCCTGGTGGCCGGGTGTGTCTAATATATTGATACAATGATCGTCATAATTAAATTGCATAACACTCGACGTTACCGAGATACCCCTTTGTTTTTCAATCTCCATCCAATCTGAAACAGCATATTTTTTTGCTTTTCTGGATTTTACCGATCCTGCCATCCGTATGGCACCGCCATAAAGCAATAATTTTTCCGTTAATGTGGTTTTACCCGCATCCGGATGCGATATAATTGCAAATGTTCTTCTTTTTTTCACTTCATTACTGAACATATTCGTTCCTTTACTGTCAACCTTTTATTCCTTTTTAAGAGAACATTATATCACATGCCAAACAAGGTGGATATCTTTTTTATGGATTTTCCACCTCGTTCAAATAGCGTGAATGCAAATTTGTTCTAATTTCTGATATTTCTCGGTGTAAATGTTACACAATCATTATCTTCACGGGTCAGTGAATTTCTAGGTCTTACATGGATACTTTTCGCTCTGCATTGATTCTCCGGCGAACAAAATTCACATTCATAAACATCGCATGTGATTCTGGAGTCTCTTTGTCTTCTAGCCACTTTTCACACCTCCTGTATTTTCTGCATATGGTTATTATGTGCAAAAAGTGAGATTATATAACATAAAAGCAACCAATAATTACATAGCCAACTGTGGATAATGAAGATTGATATGATTCATGACAGTGTCAGCGATCAATTTGTGCCCTTTTTGGTTGGGATGGATGCCATCCTTACATAAGAATTGACCTATGTCCAAATAACATAAGAAGGATTTACGAATATCAATCACCGGGATATGATTAGCTGCTGCAATTTCCAGCAGCATCAAGTTATATTTTTCATGCCAACGATAAATGGTATTTTCTGTTCCCAAAAAAGTGAGTATGTTTTTTTCATAGGAAGGTTTACCTTGGCAAATCCACTTGAAATATCGAATAGGATCGATGGGAGGCATGGTAAATATAACCGGTTGTATGCTTTGTTCCCGCATACGATGTATAAAATCAGTCAACAAGGTTTCGAATTCTTCCGGAGGAGTGTTGGGAGAGTGATGGTCATAAGGGTTTTCCGCAACTTGCTCCCAGCAAAAATCGCAATCATTTCCGCCGAATTCAATCACGGCAATATCCGGCTTATGTTTTGATAAGTCTTCATCAAATTTCCTACTGGCTCTGATTAATGTATTCCCGAATTTTGAAACATTTTCAAGGGTGGCTTTCATCTTGCCGGACAATATATTGAAAAAGCAACTGCCTTCTTTTTTATACTTGTTGGAAGATTCGTCATACACAATACCTTTTGCAATGGAATCTCCGTATAAAAGAATTTTAACGTTACGGTCATTCACTAGTATACCCATAAGCACCTCCTAAAACGCAATATGTAGTAATGATAACTACGTGATAAATAAATAGTAATACATGAAGTAACCAATGTCAATACCTGATAGAAAATTTTACTTTGATTTTACACCAAGTGAATAAAAATAATACTTTTGTCAATGACGTTATTTAGTTTGGTTTTATTGCGAATTAAGAATCTATCATGTATAATAAAAATACTACCGTTATTTAGAGGTTTCTTTATGAAGAATTTTGATAAAAACGAGATAGAAGGCTTATTATTTGATTTTTTCAGTAGCAAGGCCATCGAATCAGATACCATACCGGATATTGATTTATATATGGATCAGGTTACTACATTTATTGAGGGCAAAATGGGCAGTCTGAAAAGAAAGAATGAAGACAAGATGCTCACAAAAACCATGATCAATAATTATACCAAGGAAGGTATACTCTTTCCACCGGTGCTGAAAAAATATACCAAAAACCATATCAAAATGCTAGTGATGATTTATTATTGTAAGCAAGTTCTTTCCATAAATGATGTTAAGGCAATTTTGAAACCTCTTTCAGACAATATAAAACCGCCTGACTCGAAGGAAGGAAAGAGTAACGGAAAAAAGAACACTGAATCGGTGGATCTTGATTTTTTAGAGAAATTGTATGAAACATTTCTCTCCATAGAAGAGTCAAAAAGAAATGAGTTTCAAATTGCTATGACGGATATGATGAACCGCATCGAAACCATCGATGAAGAATTATTCAATCGTTCATGGGTCTTACTTATGGTTATTGATCTTGTTCTACAGGCTCACATGAGAAAAGCCATGGCGGAAAAGTTAATTGATACTTATATTGCTACGGACGAGGAATAGATCAGGGAACATAAAGGGCAGAGCGGTTTTGTGCCAAGTGGCATAAATTGGAGGGGGAAATGTTTAAAAGGTCATTATCATTGTTATTATCTATTTTTATTGTAGCCTTTTTTCCAATGCCCGCAAGAGCGGAAGACAGGGTGTTCAAAGTACAAAATGCCCATGGTGATATTTATGCAGTAGGGCAAAAGCATCTGCATGGTGAAATCTATTTGCCGCTGCGTTCGACTTGTGAACTGTTGGGGTATGATGTGTTTTGGTACGAAAAAGATCGAAGTGTCATCATTAACGGCGATAACCATACATACACCATTCAACCTGGAAGCAGGTTGTGTGTAACCGACAGAGGTACCGTACCGATGATTCATGCTCCGGAAATCATCGACGGAAGTACATATGCTCCTCTTTCCATGTTTTTGAACATCATGGACTTACAATACATAGAAAACCGGGATATTCTAAAAATGAAATCCATCAATGAACAAGCCGGTGCAAAAATATGGAATAAGGTGGATGTTTATAGAATGATGAGTAACGTTCGAACATTTGCCAATAAAGAGCGGCTAGCCGGAACCAAAGCGGAAAATGATACTGCAGTAATGTTATTCAACCGATTTAAGGAATTAGGATATTCCGTTGAACAACAACCCTTTAAAATATATGGGAATTATCTGACAGTATATCCTACAGTGAACCGTTTGGAGCTTTTAGGGACCGCAGGAAGCGGATATGATACCTCCGTTGTTTTAAATTCTAAGAACGGTAGTGCGAAGGGCCAATTGGTATGGTATGACGAAACCGTCAATTACAAAGATAAAATTGTCATCATAGATACATATAATTATTTGTTTTATGAATATCTTGATTTGATTGTGAAAAACGGTGCATTGGCTGTCATTATGTTGGGGGAGTCCTATGAAAATCTTATGTACGGGTTGTATGAAGAAGACAAAGTTGTTGCCATCGGTGTGGAAAGAACACATATGAAGGATCTTCGGGAACTTGTGAAAAACAACGTCAAAGTATATGCTGAAATTGAAGTACGAGGTGGAGTTTGGTATGGAATTTCCTACAATGTGATCGCAAAAAAACCGGCGACAGGTGCATCGAATGAAATATTACTCGTAACTGCGCACTACGATACCGAAAAAGATTCGAAAGGCGTCAATGACAATGGGTCCGGTATTGCCGTCATGTTAGAGACGGCAGAACTGCTTGCCGGCATTCCCGGGGATTTGGAAATTTGGTTTGTGGCTTTATCCGGGAACAAAAGAGATCAGAACGGCTCGAATTATCTAATGTCCAGCCTTGATAAAAAAACAAAAAACCGAATTGTCGGCAATATTAATTTAGATATCTTAGCTGATAGTAATGGAACCCGTTTCAACATGTATACGGTGGACGGACGTAAAAACATTATCAGCTATTTTCTGGAACGATCTGCATATAAGCAGTACGGTGAACCGCTGTCCGTGCTTAATGACATGGTAGGAGACCACAGGACGTTTTCTTTCGCTGATATGCCATCTGTCCAGTTGTCTCAAGACCGTGTATATGTGCAATATTACAACCGAGAAGATACATTAGGTCAATTGAGTATGGTTTATCTGGAAAAAGCAGCGCGAGTTACAGTCGGTGCTATATACAGTATGATTTCAAAGGACACCCCTTCTATCCGTGAATTGGATAAAGGTTACAACATCATGAGCAAGCAATCCTTCGATTTGTCCATACTTGCATCGTTCCCGTACGGGCAAACCGTGAAGGATGTCGAAAGTGAACTAGGTATATATGGGCAGCTTGATCCTTCAACGGAAGGTATGGCCAAGTTGCAATATAATATAAAATGGTTCAATGATTTAAATACAAAGACATACTTTGTATATGACTACTTCGGATGTTTACGGTCTGTGGAAGTGCATTTCATCAATCATTCCGTGGAAAAATCATTGGAAGTTTTGTATGAGCGGTTCGGTGAGCCGTCCGATCGATCTCGCACTTCATTCGGATGGACTTCTGTTTACGGTAACTATTATGATTTTGATCATGAAAGCAATATACTGTCCGTTTATCCGTATGCTCCGGAAGATCGTATAATGGGAACCTATCCGGTTTCACAGAGGATCATCAAAACCACCAACGGAATCCATGCCAAGTTATGGGATTTGGTAACTAGCGTCTTTAGACCTCAAGACATTGATTACATATCTAGATTCTCGGTATTTACCGATTATCTCGGAAACAAGACCGGATATATCAAAAGGGACATTCCGGACTATTTAAAGACCGATAAAACCGAGTTCATATTGTTCGTGGATTACTATGATTTGTTTGATGAAAACGGGCAATTTAGAAATTACAATCAAACTGTTAGAGTTTTAATTCATGAATATGCACATTTGTTGACATTAAATAAAACACAAATGGATCCTGAAGGTACCGAGGAACGCCCGATTGGGTACAACAGCGGGTCATTTAAGGAAAACTCCATGGTTGATACATTCTACAAGCAATTTTGGCAAGATAATATTGTTCTTTGGAAAAATATGAATGTCAATGATTTTTACAGGAGGTTGTCTGATGAATTTGTCAGTAAATATGCAGCCACCAAGTGCAGTGAGGATATTGCCGAATCCTTCACGGAGTTCGTTTTGAGGGAAAGACCCAAAGGTACAAGTGTGGCAGAGGAAAAAATATTGTTCTTCTACCAATACAATGTAATGATTGATGTCAGAAGTCATATTCGCGAGTTTTTAGGTTTGAAACCGTAAAAGTGGAACAGATCATTATAATTAAAGTATAACAGGATTACCTATTGACGGCTCATGGAGAAATTTGCTAATATTTAGTTGTGCTTTAAAGAGCACAAAAATATAAAAAAGGAGGTGAATAGATTGATCGAACAAACAATGCGAGGAAATTTCTATTCACCGGAGGTTCAGAACTAGGTTTTGATGCCGGTGCGGCGAGATTTCCTCGCCGTTATAAAATTTCCAAAAAACAAAACATGACAAAAACAAAACGATTAATCTGAAAGGAGGACATTAAGATGATTCGATTAAGATATAGTAATGAAAACAAACATTTTTTGAGGTGGCATTTGGTTTAGCCGGAAAAACTCCATACGGAATCTTCCGGCTGTTAATAAGCGAGGAGGAGACCATGCGATATATAAACGCCGAAGACATACTCCCTGTCAAAATATTAGAAGAACTGAGGAAATATGTTGAAGGCGAAGTGATCTATGTTCCTAAAAAAGATTCTACTAGGGCCGCTTGGGGCGAAAAGAACGGTGTGAGGGAAGAATACAAGGAACGCAATTTAAGAATTTATCAGAATTATCGGCAAGGAATGTGTGTGGGACAATTAGTCAATCACTACAATTTATCCGAGTCCGGTATACGAAAAATAATAAGAGCACATACTCAAAAGACTATTGAAAAATAGTCTTTTTATATTGACAAATTATTGTGGTTGAACTATATTTAAACTGACTAGTCGGTCTAAAATAACTTAGGAGGTTTTTAAAATGGATACACGGGATAAGATTTTATCGGCGGCACAAGAAGTGTTTTCTCAAAACGGTTATTACACCGCAACCATGGATATGATCGCAGAAAAGGCGGAGGTGGCAAAAGGAACACTATATTACAACTTTCCTTCAAAGGTTGCCCTTTTTACCGAAGTCATCAAGGAAGGATTCCGGTATATCGCACAACGATTGATGGATATTGCATACAGTGAATATACACCGGACAGGCAAGTTTTAAAATGTATAGAATTTTTTGTGGATTACTGCATAGAAAACAGCAGCTATGTCAACATTTTGTTCTTTGAGTTATCAGGGGGTATGGACAAGGAAGTCCGTGAAGTGGCTGACGGTTTGATTGCCGATCTAGCGGGGATCATCAGCAATATGCTAAAAGAAGGCATGACCTATTCTGTTGTACGCAGTATGGACGCAGATATCGCATCTTATACCATGTTAGGTGCTATGCAAGGGGTCATGGGTCGATATATCCGGGGAAAAGACAAACCGGATGTTAAAAAAGTGAAGGAAAATATCGGAAAACTGCTATCAAAAGGCCTACTGTATTAAGAAGCCATATTGACGATGAAATGCCCGGGATATTGCCCGGGCATTTTTTATGTACTTCGTCTTTTTTGCTGAAAAGCTCAGTCCACCGTATATATTCCGGTTTCACAAACAAGAATCAGCTGATTTTCTCTTTTCTCCCACCCGATTAGCTTGGATGGCAGCTGTACACAACCGGTCAAATTCAATTGCAGGTCAACTCTTTTCACCTCACTGCCTGATGCGGCGTACAAATGGCCTGAATGAATCGTTAATCGGTAAACAGGCATATTCACATAACACGAGGCAAATTCTTCACCTGTCAAATCAAAGGCTTTTACATAACCTTTGTCACTTCCGGCATACACAATTTTGTTGATCGGATCAATGCAAGTTGCCGTGATGGCACCGGCCATATCCTTTGCATACACACGGTTTAATTTGCCGTCTGATAATTCAAACACCGACAATGTTTGATTGGTATTTACTCCTACTGCAAAATAGGATTTTTCATTGATATGAGCTACAGCAATGTCTTTTACAGTATACAACCAACCTCCACCGCTTGCTTTGTATTTTACATTCAATGAGTCGTCATACAGGTAGAAGTTTCCGCTGCTTGCTTCATCTGAAGCATATGCCAACACTTCCATGTTGCCGTCTTGGTCATAATCACTTGCAATTAAATGATCGACGATTCTGTAATCTGCGAATATGGTGTTTAAAATGGCACCTTTATCATCATACAATTTGACGTGGTTATCACCGCATCCTGCAAATAAGCGATAAGATTGACCGATCTTCACTAAGCAAAGGGAGAAAACCTTAGGATGTTTCGTTTCCCAACCGCAAAGCATGGTAGGTTGTCTTTCAACAACCGTTTCCCATAACAGCTTCCCTTCTGCGTTCATAACCTTTATATTCTTATCATCATATCCTGTTGCCAAAAGGGTGTCATCGTGGTTTACATCCATGGCTGCAATGGAACGGACAGATCCCGGAAGTGTTTGTTCAAACTTCAATATACCGTTTTTATCATAATATCTGACATTGTTATCGCGGTAGGTGAACAGATTGCCTCCTTCCGTGAGTGTATAACCGGTTGCGGCTACACCAAAGGTCTTTTGTGTTTTTAATAATATGGGGTCTGCATTCTCTGAGGAGCTGACCGTAAGAATGTCCTCTACGGTGAAAATCGAAGGGGTAAATGGAAGTGTGTAATCGATTCCATCACCGTCTTCCGCGGGGAAAATCACGCTTGATATTTGGTCTTCTTGGTCGAAGTAAGCCGCTTCACAAGAAGGATCGCTGATTTGTAACAAATGGGTATAGGAAACGGTGTCCCCTGCTTTCATCTTTGAACCCATAAAGGAAGTGTACTTTGTAATGATTGCTTCTTCACTGCCGTATCTTTGCCTCCATTGTTCCATGGCATCCGGGCCTTCCGGCTTTTTGTACCAAGGTTCTCCCATGTCTCCGTTTTCAAACTTCTTAGCACCGACGTCAACGGTTTCCACGGATATTCCTACCTCATTGGCTGCATATGTTTCGGTTCTTTGGAGGTATTGGTTGCATTGTCCGGCTGACCGAAGACCGAACACCGCATTTCCATTGGTCTTCATCCTTGCCGGTATTCTAAAATGGCTGTAAAAGACATAATCATCCTCTTGATATGCTGTGAAGGTGTCGTGAATCACCGCACCGGATCCATACACCAAGAAGAATTCCCTTGTCCAGTCCACTCCGTTATAGCCCGGAACCGTTGATTTAATATATAACGTTTCGTCGGTTTGTTCGAGTTGATCCAATGATGCAAGCTCCGGTGTAAAACCGGAATATCCGTTTCGGGATATTGTCACAGTAGAGCAGCTTTCACGATCCGGCCAGCGGTATCCGCTTTCTTCTACAAAGCAAGATATGCCATTGATACTCAAGTCCAGTATGGCCAACGTATTGTTTTTACAATGTGTTTCAATACCCAGTCCGTCTATGAGAAGATAATCCCAGTCCATTTTACAGGAAAGAACACATTCGCTACAGCTTTTCGTATATTTTCTCATGCTGATCTTGTCATAAGCTTTATCATAAGGGACACGTTTTCCTTCTTCGGATTTTGCAACAGAGGTTTCATAATGCCAACGGTTGAGAGGCAATACCTGTAAAGTGTCTTTTTCCATGATTTCCGGTTGTATAGGATGTCCGCAAAAAGCCCTTATGGGCAACACAAATCCGGTGGGATCCAAGTGGCTTTGATCCGGTTCCGCATCGCATAAAGCTTGTATTTGACCGTCCCTGTAATAATAGGCGTATGTTTTGCACACCAAGGAAGCCAATCTTGCAACACCGCCGTCTCCTATGGACGGGATGAAGCCGGAGGGCATATGCATGGCCAGTATGAATGGTTTTGCATCTTTAAAGGATGTGTTTAAGAATGTGTGCCGGTCTTCAAAGAATGAATAAACGATGGCCAAGGGAAGACTGACTCCTAATGAATAGGAAGAATCGTCACAAAAAGGACGCCAGTTTCCGGATGCAAAATAGGTGAAGGGCCTTTTGGCAATTTCAGCTACTTGCTTTAATGTATCGTTGATTCCATAGGTTTTTATGAAGTATTCCGAAAGGTATGTGCAAGCTAATGCTACGAACATAACAATGTTATGGGGAGGTGCTTGAATGCTTTTATAGGAATTGGCATGGTCTGCGCCGTAATTGCTGCACATCCACCGATACAAAAGGGTTTCAATTTTCTCTTGCATATCTTCCGGAATGATACCACTGTGTATGGCGATCCAAAAAGATCCTGTATGCGCCGACATACCAATACAGGTAGAGCTGTCCAATCCGGGTTTATCCGGATTTTGCTCGGCAAAAGCCAAAAGCTTTTTCCAAGCACGTATGTAATCGTCAGCATATTGCTGATCACCTGTGGCAAAGGCCAACCAAGCTTTTATGTACCAATTGTTCACATGGGCTGAAGGCATCAAATTAATGTTATCCGGCTCTTTCGACGAACTCAACCTTTCAAACGTTTGATCCGTCACCGGCAAGCGGGTATAGAATACGGTTTTTAAAAAGGGAATGGAATCCACACCGTCTATTTCTTTCAAAAATACATCCACTCCTTTCTGAAAACCGACCTCATCGGAAAATCCGATAAAAAGGATATTTTTATCATTTCCAAAAGGATTCAAAATGGTGCGGACTTCGTATCCACCGGGACCGGGATAGCACAAGTCTGTGATGACTAAGGATTTGTAATACAGATACTTGACACAATCGTTATTGGTAAGATTTCCACAAATGATAAAAACACCTGATTTTTTTAAAAGGGTTTCATCGTTTCCGATTGTCACCGTTGCACTTTCTGCAACTTTTTTAATCTTTTCCTTAATTGCTTCTCCAAATTGTTTACCCGAATCGGTGTCGGGTATGACGATGAAAATGTTCTCTCCACGAATGACTGTTTCACGCTTCGCCGTTTTCCCCAGACGGGGCATGATGATATTTTCCATTGTTTCCTCCTTCTTATCAGGCGGGATTCCTTTCAGAAATCCTTGTATAGAAAACTGATAAAACCAATTTAACACATATGACAAATGAGGTCAATCAACCGGCGAGCCATATTTTTTTATGCATAAAGGTATATTTTCTCCCGGGTAAACAAAAAATAGCAGGTATATGTACAAAAAAGGATTGGTAAGCCATGAAATTTCTTACTCTCTTAATGACATTAATTGTGTTTTCTAATTTATACCCGTTAAAGGTTGATGCAAAGGAGCCATTGCTGACATTGCAGTTTATAGACAAGGGTGGAAGACCCCTTGTGAACATGCGTACCAAACTGTTACATCATACCGAAACTACAGTGATCACCGATGATCAGGGTATGATCCGTGTTCCTCTTAATGAAGGGTATCCGGAAAAATTAAGCGTAACCACGCATTTTGAGTATAGTTTAAAGGATGAGCCTGCCTTTGTTGTCGGTATCTTGGATGACAACGGAGTTCTCATGCATGTAAAGAACACATTTGATATTGTTGTGGAAGGACCGAAGGATTTACAACAGGTTTTAAAGATCCAATCCATCGATCAAGCCAATTTGCGTTACAACGATCAATTGATCACCGTTTATCAGTATTTAAGCGATTCGGTCTATTTTTATGACAAGGTTCTTTCAGTGTACGATGATTTTGACATACCCACCTTCTATGTTGCTTGTTACGGATCCGATGAGAGTACCTTTTACTTTGACAATATTACTATCATTTCCGAGCCGGATATGCCGGTCAACAATGAAAATGCTCCTCAAAACCGGGAGTGGCATGAATACAATCACCACATATTATTCAACATGCATAAAAAGTGGCCCCAAGCACCGGAGGGGTATGAAAAAAATCATGCAGGATTTTTGAATGTCAATACATCGGATTCCTACGTGGAAGGCTTTGCTGAATTCATGTCCTTGATGGTGGGGGAATATAGCGGGTACTCCTTTGGGGATGTATACCACCCCATCGGCAGCATGGAATTGGACTATATTCCGGTGGATTATACGGGAATGGGAGAGGAATTTGCCATTGTAGGCGTGTTGTGGGATTTGTATGATGAAATCAATGATGACCCCTTACAATTGCCATTAAAAGATATTTGGGCTGTGCTAAGTCAATTCAACAATGATTTTACTCATGTTTACGAAAGGTTGGCCACAAGACACCCAAGACGAAAGATGCAAATCAATCAAATCTTTTTAAACCATGGTTTTTTCATCAATTTAGATCAAGGAAACGGTCGTTGGGATTTCGGAGAACCTTACATCAGTTGGCCGGATCGCTACAAGGCTGGTGAGTATTTCATAGATTTGCCCCGATTGGACGGAAAAATATTTTATGCATACACAAAGGGTGAGAAAATAGGGAGCGCCGGAGATGTTACCAGACCTTTCAGAAGAACCACCATGGCTCCCGCAGGACACTGTATCAAGACAGAGAATAAGTCCGTATGCTATACGGTGGATGTCGCTTTTGATCACGAAGATATCCGGGATTATTCCATGAGAATCAACAATAATAAAGGTGAAATAAAATTCGCCGTTCCGCCTGAGCGGTTTGGTGCCACCATCACCGTTCAACCTGATCAAATGGAATGTGAAAAGATATTGACCATCCGCTCGGATGAGTTTTACAAAAGTTATCAAAAATCAGTCAAAAATCAATATTATATAAAACATGATTTTGCACCTATAGGTGAAGAGTTATTTACCGAACCGGAAGCTTATCAATATTATCCGGATCCTGTCAATGATGAAGCGGTAACGGACGAAGACGGGCAGCCGGTGATGGTTTTTGTCCAAAAAGAATCCCCTGACTCCATGACGGTTCAAGGTTTTCTAGACAGTATGGCTGTTCCTCTGGTGTTTGTATTGTTGATTATTTGGTTGATGACTCGTATCAAGACCGATAAGAAATCCGGCTAGAGAAGGAAAATCCATTTTCAGTATGGTATAATATTCACGGATGATATATAACAAAGACATATGGAAATGGTAGGTGAAATACCGTGTACTTTCGATACAAACCGGACTTTGAAGAATCCTATCCGCGTTATGAAGCTTTTTTTCATGGGGAGACACTGGACCGCCCTTTGGTAAGTGTCAAGATTCCTGCGAAAAACCAGGCTTATATACCGCAAAAAAAGGTTGACAGCCATAGGGAACGATGGTTGGATGTTGAATATAGAGCGAAGTGCGATGTTATAAGGATTGGCAATTATGAGTATCCTTATGATGCCATGCCGGTGGTGTTCCCCAACTTGGGTCCGGAAATATTCAGTGCTTGTTGTGGCTGTCCTTATCACTTCGGTGAAACAACTACATGGAGTGAGCCGGTGGTGCAATTTTGGGAAAACGATTATGATAAATGCACACTGAATACGGAACACCCCTTGTTCAAGGCTCTGGAGCGATACACCGATTGTCTATTGGCGTACGGAAAGGGAAATTTTATTGTAGGTTTAACCGACTTTCATCCCGGTGCAGATCATTTGGCGGCTTTAAGGGATCCTGCAAATTTATGCATGGATTTATTGGATGACCCGGAGTATGTGAAAAAAGCCTTGGTTAGATCCTATAATGAATATTTTTACGTGTACGAGTTGTTTTACAATAAGATAAAGCAAGCTGATATGCCCGTTTCATCCTGGTTGCAAGGAATAAGTAAGGAGAAATTCTATATCCCGTCATGTGATTTTTCCTATTTGATCAGCAATGATATGTTCGAAGAGTTTTTCTTACCTGGAATTGTCAAGGAGTGTCGCTATTACACTCATTCCATATATCACTTGGACGGAATAAGCGCTCTGCGTCATTTGGATTCCATATTGCAGATCAAGGAATTAGGTGCGGTTCAGTGGGTACCCGGTGCCGGCCATGAAGGATATGCAAAGTGGATGGATGTTTACCGTAGGATCCAGGCAAAAGGTAAGGGAATCTTTTTAAACATTGATTTGACTGAATTGGATTTGGTGTTTGAGTCGTTACGCCCGGACGGGGTGTGGTTCAACCATATATCCGGTATAAAAAACAAAGAAATGCTGGATGATGTGGTGAAACGGATATGTAAATGGAAATAACAAAAGAATGTGAGATAGATATGTTTAAAGCAGTGTTGTTTGATTTGGACGGCGTCCTGGTGGACAGTGAACCGGCCTATAAAAGAGTTGATATGAGAATATTGGAGTCATTGGGCATTTGCATGCCCAACGAAGAATATGACACTTGGATGGGGACAGCCGGAGAGGAAATGTTTGCCCAATTAAAAAAGCAATACGGCTTCTCCCAATCTGTGGGAGAATTGACACGTATGCAATTGGATTTTATGCTGGAGGACTTTCGAAAAGGAGGTTTTGGTGCCATTGACGGAGCCGCAAGTCTGGTGAAGACTTTAGGTGAGAAAACCGACTTTGTAATGGCGGTTGCATCTTCTTCGCCCACCGTGTATATCAAGGAAGTATTGAACCGGTTGGGTCTTAGAGAGTATTTTCAATTGTTGATTAGTGGAGAAAGTATTCCCCGAACCAAACCGGCACCGGACATTTATATAGAATGTGCAAAACAATTGTCAATAGATCCGGCTTTGTGTATTGTGTTGGAGGATTCCAAAAACGGGATCACCTCCGCCAAAAGTGCCGGTATGAAATGTATTGCTTTTTCTTCTTCGAAGGATCGTAACCAGGAAAACGACTTGGCCGATTATACATTTGACAAGATGAAAGATATTGAAAGATTTTTGTTAGGGTTGGCCGATCATGATTGATGTTGCAAAAGTTGCCATCGCCCATGCTTTGTACAGCTTTGACCAACTTTATGATTACAAGATACCGGAGGAACTTTTAGAACGGATCCGACCCGGCATGAGGGTAATTGTGCCGTTTGGCGCTTCAAACAAGGAAACAGAGGGTATGGTGATGGAAACTGTTCGAATCCAACCTAAGGGAAAATTGAAGACTGTCAAGAGAATCATAGATGAAAAACCTGTATTGGATGAACAAATGTTGGATTTGGTCAAGATGATGAAAACCAGGTATATGTGTACATGGGCGGATGCCTATCGGTGCATGGTGCCGCCGGGGACTTCCGTTAAAGTCATCCGAACCATATCTTTAACCGAAAAAGGAAGAATGAGTGACGAAAACCTTTCCGACCGGTTTCAACCTGTGATTGAGGCTCTGAAAAACAACAATGACACATTGACCTACAATAAACTGCGTCAATGTGTGTCAATAGACCGTTTATCCGAAGTGTTGAAAAAGATGCAAGAAGAAGGATTGGTTGAAACCTTTGACCAAGTGCAACAATCCGCAAGGGAAAAGACGGCTAAGGTCATTAAAAAAGCGGTTACCGACGAAAAGATCGATGAGTTGATTAAAGGTGACTTTTTTAAGAATATCAAGTACATACGCTTTCTTGAAGTGTTGATGCAAGTTCCCTATATTTCTACTGCGGATGCCGGGAAGACATTGGGTATTTCAAATTATATGATGAATCGGTTGGTGGATGACGGTTTAGCCGAATATGACACTGTCAAGGTAACAAGAAGCCCTTTGTTTGATATTCATGTGGAAGGGGATGAAAAAAAACACCCGAATGAACAACAACAACAAGCTATTGACGGAATATCGGAGTTGTTTGGACAAAATAGGTTTCACTCGGTGTTGTTGTATGGAATCACCGGAAGCGGTAAAACTGAAGTCTATTTGCAACTCATAGAAAAAGTGCTCAACTCCGGTCGACAAGTGATTGTCTTGGTACCTGAAATTTCTCTGACTCCACAAACCGTGACACGGTTTAAAAGCAGATTCCGTCGTGGTATAGCCGTGTTTCACAGCAGGTTGTCGCAAGGGGAGCGTTATGACCAGTGGATGGCGGTTTTAGAAGGAGAGATCAATATTGTGATCGGTGCCCGGTCAGCGGTGTTTGCTCCTTTGCCTCGTCTAGGAATGATTATTATTGACGAGGAACATGAAAATTCCTATAAATCGGACAAGACACCTAAATACAATGCACTGGAGATCGCCTTGTATCGATGCAAGTCTAATGATGCAATGCTGTTATTCGGTAGTGCCACTCCTTCGGTGAACACTTGGTACAAGTGTGAAACCAAAAGAATGCATAAGCATGAATTGACAATGCGTGCAACAGAAGGAGGTATGCCGAAGGTGGAAATTGCGGACATGCGGATGGAGCTGGCTTCCGGAAACCATTCCATGTTTGCCCGTGCCACTGTGGAAGCCTTGAAGGAAACATTTGCATCCGGCAAACAAGCTGTGATCCTGCTGAACCGAAGGGGATATTCCCAATATGTTTTATGTACCGATTGCGGGGAAGCATTAATGTGCCCTTCCTGTAGCCTGACGTTAAAATATCACAAGTCTTCCCATCGGTTGATTTGCCATATGTGCGGGTACACGCAAAAAATGCCTGTTGATTGTCCTGAGTGTGGGAAAAAGAGCTTAACCATTCCCGGAATCGGTACTCAAAAGGCCGAAGAGGAGCTTATGAAGCTTTTTCCGGATATCCGTATACTGCGAATGGACATGGACACAGTGACACAAAAAGATTCCTATAGGAAGATATTGGGGGACTTTCGCGCTAAAAAGGCTGATATACTTTTAGGAACCCAAATGGTGGCCAAAGGTCATGATTTTCCCGATGTTTCCTTGTCCGTCATTTTATCCGTGGACTCTATGCTGTACAATGAAGGGTACAATGCAGTCGAAAAGGCTTTTCAGTTGATACTCCAAGCATCCGGACGATCCGGGAGGGGAGAGGAACAAGGCAAGGTTATTCTTCAAACCTTTAATCCGGATCATTATGCAGTGCAATATGCAAAAAATCAGGATTACAAAGGTTTTTTCCAATATGAGATCGATATGAGAAAATTGTTGGAATATCCACCCTTTTGCAATTTAGGATATATCACAGTGGAATCTGAGGATGACAAATTTGCCGAATTTATAGCTGTTCGAATCAAATCCTCTATTGACGCAAACTACATGCTCAAAGGAATCACAACAGTATTAGGCCCGGTTAAGGCCCCGGTGGAAAGAGTGGCTGATCAATACATATGGCGAATCATCATCAAATCAAAAAACTTGAATTCTTTAATCCGATTGATGAACGGAATAAGGCTGGATGTGGAAACAAACATGAAAACCGGAAAATATCGATTGTCAACGGATATTAATCCGTAAGGAAAAATTTTATGGAATTTTACGAGAAAATGTACTAAAACATTGGAACTATTTAGCAGTAAGTGTCGTCTAATATGTGTCATTCTAAATATTTCGAAATTATTATATTTAGGTTACAAGTGATAGAAGGGAGTGATAACCCGTTGCAAGAAGTAGTGAGTGTAAAAGGTCAAAAAAAAGATGCGGAAGAAAACATCATAGAAATTAAAGACTTGCGGAAAATTTACAAGGTTGGTAACGAAACGGTAGTAGCATTGAACAACATCAATATTACCATCAAAAAAGGTGAGATATGTTGTTTTCTTGGTACTTCCGGTTCCGGAAAGTCCACTTTATTGAATATGATGGCCGGATTGGAAAAGCCCACAAAAGGAACCATAAAAATAGCGGGTTGGGATGTGGAGAAGCTCAGTGAGAAAAAGCTGGCTTTATTTCGACAGAACCATATAGGATTTATTTTTCAGTCCTATAATTTGATGACATTTTCCAATGCGTTGGAAAATGTGGCGATGCCGTTGATTTTTAAAGGAATGGGTAGAAAAAAGAGGAACAAGGCTGCGAAGGAGATGTTAAAGGCTGTAGGGCTGGAAGACAGAATAAACCATAGGCCTTCGGAAATGAGTGGCGGTCAACAACAAAGAGTGGGAATCGCCCGGGCTTTTGTAGCGAAGCCGGAAATTGTATTCGCTGATGAGCCAACCGGTAACCTTGATTCAAAGACATCCAAGGATGTTATGGATATGATTGTAGAAATGGCTACACAGTATAATCAGACATTGATCATTGTCACCCATGACTTGTCAGTGTCGAAATATGCCCATCGTGTATTTCATATACTCGACGGTGACATCGATAAGATTGAAGTTTGCAGTTGATTTGGGGGTATGAAAGTGAGAAAATTTATTAGTGTATTGTTATTGGCTGTTTTTTTGGTTTCGGGAATGATTTTCCCGGGAGGGGTTTCGGCGCAGGACACCGATATCATGGTGACCATGTTTTCTGCAATGTCAGGAGCCACCAAATTGGATCAAGTACCAAGAAACGAAAAGTTTAATTTATTAGTCATGTTTGAGAATAGAAGCGGTAAGGAAATCCGAGATTTAAAAGTCACACTGGATCAGGAAAGTTCGGCTTTTTACATAGCGGACGGTATTCCCACCTTGTATGACATACCGGTAACCGAAAACGCCGGAAATTTCATGTTGGCTAATATGATGCACAAAGGATCCGGTAACAAAGTTGTTTTGATATTTGAATATACAAAAGACGGGCAAGAAGAGCAAAAGGCTGTCAAGTCCTTTTATATCAACGTGGACAGTTCCACGCCTGCTGTGCCGGGAGATCAATACACCCTCTCCATGGACCCTGTTTTGGAAATATCCGAGAACTATAAAATACCTACGATTCAAGGCGGAAGTGATGTTGAGTTGCTATTTCCTGTTTCGAATATAAGCTTGTACACTGCCCTGGATGTGAAGATCTCTTTGGATTTAGGTGAATTAAGTAAATACATAACCATTAGCGATTTAAAGCAGATTAAGAAGTTTTCCACCATTGCACCGCGGAAAACCGAAAGTGTATTGTTCAAAGGATATGTTTCGAAAATTATTGAACCCGGTGTTTACCCGGTGACACTCAAATATGAATTCAGCAATATCACTCAAAAAACCTTCCAGACATCTGAAACGGTTAATATTCGGATTACAAATACTTTCACAAAACCGGATACCGAGATCAACAATGTGAAGATTGATCGGGATAAACCGGCAATCGGTCAAGAAGTAAAATTGACCATGAATATTACCAACAAAGGCTCCAGTGATGCAAGAGATGCGCTTGTGTTCCTGGAGGATTATGAAGATGACGGATTTGTCATTAAAAATGCCGCAAATCAAGTAAATATCGGAACATTGGCAGGCGGTGCTTCCAAAACCGTGGAATTTGTTCTTTTAAAGGTCAAAGACGGTAGTTCCGGCATCGTCAGCATGAGAGTCAAGACAGATTATAAAGACGAAAACGGAACTCCCTATTCCAAAAACCATACCGTTATTCCGCCTTTTGCCACAGGAACGGTCACAGCTTCCAGCGGTGAATTAAAGATTGAAAGTTTGTCAGCTCCTTCCGAAGACATTGAAGTGGGAAATGAGTTTACGGTTTATGTAAAAGTTAACAATATCGGCGCCACTACCACAAAGAATGTTAAGGTGTCAGTCAATCCGGAGGGTGTGATCATACCGAAATCCTTAAGTATTATCACCATAGATTCCATATCCCCGGGTCAAACAAAGGAGTTTAACTTCAAGCTCTCACCGCAAAACGGAGCAGCTACAAAAAACTACGCCATTCCCGTGACGGTAGAATATGATGTAGATCGAGGTAGTGGAGCAGCGAAGGAATCTCTTACCCGTTATGTAGGAGTGAATGTTTTAAATGAACGGAGCAAGGTTAAAACCGTTCCTAAAATCATCATTGATAATTATGGATTTGATTCGGAAACTGTGAATGCAGGATCAGAATTCAATTTGAATTTGTCTTTCCTGAACACCAGCAAAGAAGTGGACACCAAGAACATAAAAGTGACCATCATTTCTCCTGACGGATCCTTTACTCCTGTTGCCAGCAGCAATACTTTCTACATCGAAGCTATTGCATCGGGAGAAGCGGTGGAAAGGCAAATAAAACTTTATGCCAAACCGGATATGACTACAAAGTCTTATCAAATAACGGCAAAGTTGCAGTATGAAGATGAAAACGGTGTTCAAGACGAAGAAACCGGAAGACAATATGAAGCTGAGGAAATCATCAGTATACCCATCTATCAGGAACCGAGAATACAAGTGAATGATTTGAGTTTACCCTACCAGGCATTCATTGGAAATCCCGTTTATGTGTATACGGATTTCTACAACATGGGAAGAAGCGCAGTCAATAATTTGCTCGTTACATTAGAAGGTGATTTCACCGGAGAAGGTTTGTCCTATTTTGCCGGCAATTTCAACCAGGGCTCCAGCGACTATTTCGAGGCTACCATCATTCCCAATAAAGAGGGAGAATGTTCTGCAAGATTGATATTGACTTTTGAAGATGAAATGGGGAACCAATCGGAATTGGTCAAAGAATATACATTTACTGCAGTACAAAACCAACCCATGGAACCGGGTGATGTTAAGGATGTATGGCAAGAATATCCCGGTGAAGACGGAATGATCGTGGAGCCTCCTGCAGGGAATAAAAAATGGTTAATCATCGGTCTTTCTGCAGCGGGACTGATTGTGATCGTGGTGTTGATTCTTGTGATCCGCAAGCGCAAGATCAAGAAGAAAGGAATGACAGAGGATGAAGAAGTTTGACCTTATCCGTATGGCCTTGGGTAACTTATGGCGTAGGAAAGTTCGAACCGTTCTGACCATCTTAGGTGTTCTCATCGGCACGGCTTCCATTACACTGATGTTATCATTGGGTTTTGGTATCGATCAAAGTTATAGAGGCAGCTTGGAGCGAATGGGAAGTCTTAATGTCATCCAAGTGTATAACTACTACGGAGGCGGATATTACATGGAAAAATCGGTCAGTGTCAGAGGTAGCGGAGGTGGAGGAGGTGGAGGAGATTCTGAAACCAAGAAGCTCAATGATGCCACTTGCGAAGAGATCGAGGCTATTCCCGGTGTTCAAGCGGTGTTGAGAATGTTGGATACATCGGTCAAGTTCGGATCCGGTCGCTATGTGGCGTGGGGTCAGTTGCTGGGTATCAATCCGGAGGCCATGGAGTATTTCGACTTTGTGGTGGATAAAGGGAGACTGCTGACGGAGAACGATACCACTGCCATCGTTTTCGGTTCGGATGTACCTAGAAACTTCTATAATCCCAAAGATCGAAGAAGCAATTGGTGGGGTTATTCACAGGATACCGAACCTTCGGTCAATGTTTTGAAGGATCGACTGATCATGACATTTGACATGAGCTATGGCGAACCCCAGCACAGTCCCACTGAAGGGAAAAGACCCAAGAGATACCACGTGGAAGGCGTGGGGTTATTGTCCTGGGAAGGTTCTATGAACTATTCATGGTACGCCATTGCCAACATAGACTACGTGAAAAAAATTATAAAGGAAAATGAGAGGATGCAAGGAAACCGGAGAAGAAACCAAGAAACCATATATAACCAAATCAAGGTACGAGTCGAGGATCTTGACGAAGTTGTCAATGTGCAAAATGCAATCAAGGATATGGGCTTTCAAACCTATTCCTTGAATGATCAGATGGTTGAAATGCAGAAAACCTCCAGGGTGATTCAGGCAGTGCTAGGTGGCATCGGTGCCATATCTTTATTGGTAGCAGCTTTGGGTATCACCAATACCATGGTCATGTCCATTTACGAACGAACGAAAGAAATCGGTATCATGAAGGTATTGGGATGTTTGTTGAAGGATATTAAAAACATGTTCCTAATTGAATCAGGATTGATCGGTTTCATCGGAGGTATCGTAGGAGGTGTTTTCAGTATAGGTGCATCTGTTTTACTAAATAAATTTCTCGCTCCTGCGCTAATGGGTCGGATGGGCTACGGGGTTCAGGTGGATAAGATCTCCATCATACCCTCTTGGCTGTTACTGGCTGTGGTTGTGTTTTCTACTTTCGTAGGACTGATCTCCGGATATTCACCGGCAAGACGCGCTATGAAATTAACAGCGTTGACAGCCATCAGAACCGAGTAAGGGCTACCTGAACCTACTACAAAAACATATTGGACCGGAATGACAAGAATAAAAGGACCGATACCGGTCCTTTTTAATATTCGGATTTGGTTTTTGTATCCTTTGCAACTTTGTGGTATATTATAAATAGGAGATAATTCTATTATTTAACGATATAGCTACGATATTTATTTGAACGGAGGGGAAGAATGGCTATAAGAAAAATTGTAAAAGTCGGTGATGATATACTGACAAAAAAAGCAAAGACTGTTGATAAGTTTGATAAAAAGATTTCAGTTTTAATTGACGATATGTTTAGTACCATGTATGAAGCGGAAGGTGTGGGGCTTGCCGCACCTCAAGTAGGTATGCTCAAACGAATTGTCGTCATTGACGTAGGTGAAGGGCCGGTGGAGATGGTAAACCCTGTTATTGTGGAACAATCAGGTGAGCAAACCTGTAAAGAAGGTTGTTTGAGCGTTCCGGGGTTAACCGGTGAAGTGACCAGACCGGAAAAGGTTAAGGTAAAAGCTGTTAATCGAAAAGGTCAAGAAGTCGAATATGAAGCTGAAGGGCTTTTTGCGGTTTGCATTTGTCATGAATTGGATCATCTCGATGGTATATTATTCAAGGATAAAGCCAATAAGTTATATGATGAAGATGATCAAGAAATTGTTAACGGTCAGGATGTGATGTAAAAAGTGATGAGAGTTGTTTTTATGGGGACGCCGGAGTTTGCTGTCCCGTCTTTAAACATGTTAATAAAAGAGGGCTATGATGTGGTAGGGGTTGTCACCCAAACCGACAAACCCAAAGGTCGGGGAGAAAAAATGTGTTGCCCTCCGGTGAAGGATTTTGCCGTAAGTCACTCTTTAAATATATTGCAACCGAAAAGTGTCAAGACACAAGAGTACTTGGAGCAATTGAAAGCGTTAAAGCCCGATGTGGTGATCACAGCTGCATACGGTAAGATTTTACCCCCTGCGGTATTGGATGTTCCGAAATATGGAACTGTGAATGTACATGCTTCGTTATTACCCGAGCTAAGAGGTGCTGCACCCATCCATCATGCCTTGATCAACGGATTTGCCACAACCGGTGTCACTACCATGCTGACCGATCCCGGGATGGATACAGGAGACATATTGCTCAAAGAAAGCATTGATATTGATGAATCGGTCAATGTGGGTCAACTTCATGATATTTTAGCCGAGTTAGGAGCAAAGGTGTTGCAGAGAACTCTGAAATCCTTGAAGGAAGGCACATTGGAGAGAATTAAGCAAGATCATTCCGTCGCTACTTATGCACCGATGGTGGATAAAGAAACCGGTCGTATTGACTGGAATGTACCGGCTGTTGATATTCACAACCGTATACGCGGTGTCACTCCTTGGCCCGGTGCATACACCTTCTATGAAGGCAAAAGGATGAAACTGATCCAATCGATGTATACCCGAGACGAAACGAAAGAAACCCCGGGAAAATTGTTGGATATTAACAAGGAGTTTATAGAGATTGCCGCAAACCCGGGTACCGTGAGGATTTACGAAATACAATTCGAAAATTGTCGTTGTATGCCCATCGGTGTTTGTGGTCATAATCTCAATGCAGGGGTTGTTTTGAGTCGTGATGAAGATGAATAGGAGGATGTGCCATGTTCTTTGATCAATATTATTTGATATTTGTCGTTCCGGCTTTCATAATATCTTTATGGGCGCAATTTAAAGTACAATCCACTTTTGCAAAATATTCAAAGATAAGTACAAACGGCAGATTTACCGGACATGAAGTAGCAGACAGACTTCTTCGACAAAATGGAATATATGATGTACAGATCACATCTGTACAAGGGAGCCTCACGGATCATTTTGATCCCTCTAAGAAGGTGATTGCCCTGTCCGAGCCGGTATACGGAAAGTCCTCCATCGCGGCAATCGGTGTTGCAGCCCATGAAACGGGACATGCCATTCAGCATGCCTCGGAATACGGTCCCTTGGGTATAAGGTCAACGGTTTACCCTGTAGCGAGAATAGGGTCTTCTTTAGGGCCTTGGATGGCGGTTATCGGGCTGTTTATGGAAATTCCCTTATTATTTAACATCGGTCTTGTTTTGTTTTCAGCCGCAGTGTTGTTTTATTTAATCACATTACCGGTGGAATTTAATGCTTCCAAGCGTGCTTTGGCAGGATTGGATGAATATGGCGTATTAAACGATGAAGAGCTAAAAGGTGCGAAAAAGGTTTTATCTGCTGCGGCTATGACCTATGTTGCATCGGCCTTGGTGGCCATAGCAAACTTGTTGAGGTTGATTTTATTAAGAAGGAGAAGAAATTAATTGGATTCAACCAGATTGGTTGCATATGAAATCATATATGAAGTACTGGAGAACAACGCCTATATTAACATTGCACTAAACAAAGGATTGAAAAGTCGAAATCCGGATGTCAGTGACAGACGCCTTATATCCATGTTGGTATACGGCACGGTATCCTACAAGTTGACATTGGATCACATCATTGAAAAGTTCTCCGAACGATCCATTAACGCCATAAACAAGCGTATCCGTAATGTTTTGCGGCTAGGGGTCTTTCAGCTGGTTTACAGTAAATTCATTCCGGCTTATTCGGCTTGCAATGAAAGCGTACAGTTGGCTAAAAAGCTTTCAAATAAAAATGTCGCAGGATTTGTGAATGCAGTGCTCAGAAACATCAGTCGCTCCGGTCATCCTTTGGAATTGCCGGATAAGAATAGTCATCCGGTAGAATATCTGTCTTTGAAATATTCCATATCCGAAGAAATTGTTCGAAAGATCATATCTGTATTTGGTATGGAGCAAGCAGAACTGTTTTGCAGTGCTTCCCTCGAGAGACCGGATTTGTTCATCAGCGTCAACACGAATGTCACTAATGTCGAATCTCTTCTTGTTTCTCTTACCAAACAAGGGTTTGAAGCTGAGATTATCGATTCGAAAGAGCCTGTTTTAAAGTTGAAAAGCGGTTCAGGTCTTTTTGATACTTCTGAATTTGAACAAGGCGCATTTTTTGTTATGGATGAAGGCGCTGTGTTACCGATCAACGCATTAGAACCAAAACCCGGATCCTTTATTTTGGATTGCTGTGCTGCTCCCGGGGGAAAAACAATGGTGATATCTCAAAGAATGAATGGCACCGGAAGAATTTTGGCTATGGATGTCCATCCCCATAAGATTGACTTAATGGAAAAAAACTTTCAAAGAGCAGGGAGAAATAACATAGAATGCGTGGTCCAAGATGCCCGTGTTTTAAGGGAAGATTTGGTAGAGTCAGCGGACGGGGTTCTTTTGGATGTGCCTTGTTCCGGACTGGGTATCATCAGAAGGAAACCGGACATCAAATGGAATTATAAATCGGATCCTGAATTAATTCGATTGCAAAAAGAAATTTTAGATAACTGTTGTAATTATGTTAAAAAAGGCGGTACATTGGTGTATAGTACATGTACTGTGTTACCGGAAGAAAATGAGGACAGAATAAAGACTTTTTTAAAGGAACATCAGGAGTTTGAATTGGCACCGTACCAATTTGAACCGGGAATGATTACTCCCTATGAAAACGGTACATTTGTAAATACTTATCCGCATATACACGGTACCGATGGATTTTTTACGGCAAAAATGGTGAAACGGTGATTTATGAAAGATCAAAGAATATTTTTAGAAGAAATGCCTTATGAAGAATTGAATGATTACTTGATGGAAAAGACCGGTCAAAGGTATCGAATACAACAATTAAGCCGATATTTGATCCAAGGTATTCCTACCATCGATGATATGAGCTCTTTGTCAATTGCTTTAAGGGAACAATTAAAGAATGATTTCAATTATGGATCTGTGACGGTGGAAAATGAATATAAGTCGTCCATGGATGACACCGTCAAGTTTTTATTCCGGTTACATGACGGTTATTGTGTGGAAGGCGTCTTGATGAAATACAATTACGGAACCAGTGTATGTATTTCATCTCAAGCCGGCTGTAAAATGGGATGCAAGTTTTGTGCATCTTCGGACATTCAATTTTCCAGGAACTTGACGGCACATGAAATGCTGCGTCAAGTATATCTGATGCAAAAAAGAGCAGGGGAGAGGATTGGCAATGTTGTCATTATGGGAATCGGAGAGCCCTTTGACAATTACGAAAACACCATGGGCTTTTTAAAACTGGTTCATGAACCGGATGGCTTTAACATAGGGTATCGGAAAATAACGGTATCAACCTGCGGGATCGTTCCGAAAATTATCGATTTTGCAAAAGAAGAGATGCCGGTAAATTTGTCAATATCCTTACACGCGCCTAATGATGAAATTCGAAAAACCATTATGCCCGTTGCCAACAGATGGTCAGTGGATGAGATTATAAAGGCTTGTCGGTTTTATGTGAATAAAACCGGTAGAAGGATTACATTTGAATATGCATTGATGGGTCATGTTAATGCGGATAAAAAACAAGCCTATGAATTGGTTAAGTTGATCAAAGGTTTGTTGTGCCATGTGAACCTTATTCCGGTGAACAGCACAGGTTCAAACGGATTTGCCAAGCCGGACCAAGAGACTATTAAAACATTCCAAAGCATCTTGGAGAGTGCCGGGATTCCGGTATCGTTACGAAGAGAGTTAGGAAGTGACATTCAGGCAGCATGCGGGCAACTAAGAAAAACCGAAATGAAAGGGCTTTAAAAGCCCTTTTTGATTATGTAGCTAAATTCAGAAGCTTTTCAATATTCAAATGCATGATCTTTTCATAGTCCGCTTCATCTAATTCTAATGCTTTTACCCGTTGGATTTCTTCCCCGGGATTCCACATGGGATAATCCGAACCGAACAACACATGATCCACACCGAATCGTTCAATGATAGAGCGTGCTTTTTCCGGTGACAATGCATACAGGGAACTGGAAGTATCCACGTATACATTTTTACCGGCTAATATTTCTGATGCCGACTCCCATTCGGACCAACCGCCAAAGTGGGCTGCAATGATTTGTAAACGGGGGAATCTGTCCAATACACGAGCCAAGCGTTCCGGTTTTGAATACTCGTATCTAAAATCCCCTGTATGGATTAATAAAGGCAGGTGCCCTTCCAATATCTCATAGAGCTCCATGGCATCTTTACTGTCAATATGAAACCGTTGAAAGTCCGGATGGAGTTTGATTCCTTTTAAGCCTAATGATATGGCGCGATCAATTTCTTTACGAATATCCTTGTAATCAGGATGGAGGGTTGCAAACCCTATAAACCGTCCTTCGTATTTGTTAATAACATTGCTGATATAGTTGTTAATGCTCTCCACCTGATCCGGTGTGGTTGCCACCGAGTGAACCAAGAATTGATCAATAGAGTATTGATCTCCTAAATTTAAAAGAGTTTTCACCTTACCGTCAAAGGCCATGGCTAAATCATAAAAGGCACCGACGTTAAAAGATGCTTTCTCGGCAATTTTATCCGGAAAAATGTGAGCATGTGAATCGATTATCTTCATTTTATTATACCTCGACAAATAATATATCACTTTGATTGAAGAGTTTCAATTGATACGATTTGATATCGGTGATTGCAAACAAAATGAAAAGGTGATAGAATGCATTTCAATTACTTGAACGGAGAACGAATGTGAAAGAGATCATTGCTCAGATTATCGGTGTGATTGCCTTGACAATGGCGATCATTTCCTTCCAAAACAACACGAAAAAAGGAATTATAATTTTCCAGCTATTAGCAGGAAGTATTTTTGCCATCCATTTTGCGTTGTTAGGTGCATACACCGGTGCAGCACTAAATGCGGTCAGCGTGGTTAGGAATCTTATCTTTTATCAAAAGGAAAAGCATCAATGGGCAAAGCATATCGGGTGGTTGTTTTTCTTTATGGCTGTTTCCGTGGTCATAGGGATCTTAACATGGGACGGAATATTCTCTTTGTTTCCCACGTTAGGGATGGTGTTAGGCTCCGTAGGATTTTGGGTGGACAATCCGACATACGTTCGCAGGATCACATTCCCGGTTTCACCTCTGTGGATTACATATAACATCGCAACAAGATCATACGCCGGCATTATCACAGAATTATTCGTCATGACTTCCATCATTATCGGTATGATTCGCTTTGACAAAAAGAAAGAGGAAAGCGAACCGGCCAAAACAAATGTACAGTGAATGTGTAGAAGAACCAAATAGACATAGATAAAAAAACGGTATGCGATCATACCGTTTTTTATACCGACTCATTAAATGATGTTATTCAATAACATTTCCGTCATTTCCATGGATTCGGCAGCATCTTCAATAGTGCATAAAGGTTTTTGGCCGGTTGATAAGAAACGGATGAAATCCATATCCTCTTGTTTGTATCCGTAATAGCTGTAGAAAGAGTCACTTCCGGCAATTTGCTTTCCGTCAAAATACTCGATTGGTTGCTTTGACACACCGGCTGCAGCTAATGAATAGATGTTTTTACCGCTGGAATATAGAATCCTTGCATCACACTCGTTTCCCCCGAACCCCAGATTAATGAATGCACTGGCATTAGGTCCGTGAATCTCAAAGCTGTGTACACGTCCCCCGATTTGATAATTCGACCGTAATGTGCCGGTGATTCCGTTTTCGAAAGCCATCACACTCGACCAAGCATTGTCTACCGAAGAGTTATTCTTTGCAGCGATGGTGGCGGCTTTTTTCGGGAAGGATCCGGCAAAATATCGGACCAAATCCGTTGCATGAACGATGTCGCAAACAAATGCGCTTGCATAATGCCATGAATCTGCAACATCTCCGTGCTTCATAAACACTCCGTCTACTTGAGTGATGGTTGTTACTTCCTGCATTCTTTGAAAAACTTTTTGAACCAAAGGAATGTGTCTACGGTTCATTCCCACAGCCACGGTTTTCCCTGTTTGTTGCGCTTTCCGGGCTAATGAGCGTGCTTGGTAAGAAGTTATGCCAGCCGGTTTTTCCATAAAAACATTCAATCCGGCGTTCAAACAATCATATGCCGCACGATGAAGACGATCCGGCTCCACCAGTACAAAAACACCGTCAAGGGTTTCCTTCTCAAACATTTTGTACATAGAGGTGTATACCCCGGGTATGGAATACTTCTCTGCAGCTCGTTGCGCTTTTTCTTCGCGAAGATCGCATACCGCTACAATGTTTGCTTCCTCGATCTCGGCAAGACTTGGCAGATGTACGTTATTGGCAATTCCTCCTGCACCGATGACCGCTATGTTGACCTTTTTATTACACATATGAATCCCCTTTCCTTCCATTTTTGAAAAGAATAAAGCTTATGTACATTATACATCAGATTGTAATAATTCCATGATAAAAACAAGGAAATGTATAAAATAATTGGTTGATCAATATTTTTTATTGAGCAAGGAGAAGGAGGGTGAACAGATTAAAAATATTTTTTTTATTGAGCAAAGAAGAAAGGACTGTACATAGTGGTGAAATGTAAAAAGACGAGCAAGAATGAGCACGAAAGCCATAGACAACGAAAGGTGAATGCAGTTTGTTTAATTAAACCGATTATGACTCATATGTAAATATTAGGTTATTTCCAGTCGTTTCTTTTAATAATTCAAGTGCTATAATGAAGCAAGAAAAGATCAAAGAAATCAATTCTAAAATATAAATGTAAGGCGAGTGATGTTGAATGGAGAATGAGAGTGTTCCTCCGCTGCTTGCGGTAGGAATAACATATAACCTGAAAAAGGGTGTTATTTCCGACGCCGAAGATATCGAGGCGGAGTATGATTCCGTTGATACAATAGATGCCATCGCAGATGTGTTCCGATCCGTAGGGATTCGTGTGGAGTATATTGAAGCAGATGCTGACATTGTTGAAAAGATTAAAAAAGCCAAAGTTGATATAGTGTTCAACATAGCTGAGGGTGCTAACGGGAGAGGCAGGGAGGCTCAAATTCCTGCTATTTTAAGTTTTTTAGGGATACCTTACAGCGGATCAGATGAAACCACTTTGGCGATAGCGTTGGATAAAGCCATCACAAAACGCTACCTGTCGACCTATCATATTTTAACTCCGGATTATCAATTGGTGACCACTCCGAATTTTCAATTGGATCCGAGTTTGCAATTTCCTTTAATCGTGAAGCCTAATTATGAAGGCTCCGGAAAAGGAATATCTGATTTGGCCGTCGTGGATGACTTGGAAAGCTTAAACCGTGTCATAACGAAAAATTTCAAGCTGTACGGCCAACCCATGTTAATTGAACAATTCATTCAAGGAAGAGAGTTTACCGTCGGAATACTAGGTAATGGAAACGATACGAAGGTATTCGAACCTATGGAGATCCGTTACCTGAAACAAGAACGGGAAAACCGTATATACAGCTACAATGTAAAAATTAATTATAAAAAATATGTAGAATATGTTTGCCCTCCCCAATTGGATGCAAGCACTCTGGAGTATATGAAAAATATTGCCCTGGAAATCTATAATGCACTTGAGTGTAAGGATTTTTCAAGAATAGATTTCAGACTCTCCGAAGAGGGGGACATCCATTTTATAGAGATCAATCCGTTACCCGGTTTAGCTCCTGGCTACAGTGATTATCCCATGTTAGCCGAGTTCTGCGGAACCGGTTACAAAGAATTGGTGTTAGGTGTATTGAACAGTGCATTAAAAAGATATGGAAGAAAACAAATCAATTCGAATCGAGGGGCATAAAAATGAATGAGTACGAAAAAGCGGAATGTTGGAAGAATTGCTCACCTGAGCAATGGGATGATTGGAAATGGCAAATTAAGAATAGAATCAAATCAGGTGAGCAGCTGAGTAAGGTCATCAAGTTAAGAGTGGGTGAGAAAGAAGAAATTGATGAATGCTTGAAACACTTTAATATGGCTATAACACCCTATTATGCCTCCCTTATTCAAGCAGATAACCCTCAATGCCCTATAAAAAAACAAGCCGTACCCACTATCGCGGAGCTTACAGTAGATCCTTGCGATATGGCAGACCCGCTTTGTGAAGAGAAATTTTCTCCTGTTCCGGGATTAGTGCACAGATACCCGGACAGAGTGCTTGTTGTGTTAACACACAAGTGCTCTATGTACTGCAGACATTGCACCAGAAGAAGAGTTGTCGGATGTGAGGATTTTTCACTTGGCAGCGCACAATTAAATGCCGTCATTTCCTACATACGAGAACATACCGTTATACGCGATGTGTTGTTGTCGGGAGGTGACCCTCTGGTCATGTCCGACGATTGGCTGGAGAATATCATTCGAAAGCTGAGAGATATTCCCCATGTGGAGGTGATCCGCATCGGAACCAGAACACCTGTAGTTCTTCCTATGAGAATCACTGACGGGTTGTTAAACATGTTGAAAAAGTATCACCCTATATGGATCAACACGCATTTTAATCACCCTCTTGAAATTACTCCCGAATCGGTTAAAGCCTGTCAGAAAATAGCTGATGCAGGCATTCCTTTGGGTAACCAGAGTGTGTTATTGGAAGGTGTGAATAACAATGTTGATACGCTAAAAGAGTTATTCACAAAACTCGTGAAAATGAGGGTGAGACCCTATTACTTGTATCAATGTGATGTGTCTAAAGGCATCGGACATTTTCGCACGAATGTTGCACAAGGTATAGATATTATGAAACATATCCGAGGATATATCTCCGGATTTGCCGTACCGGAATATGTCATTGATGCTCCGGGGGGAGGAGGTAAGACCCCTGTTAACCCTGAGTATATTGTTAAAATGGATGATTCCGGTGTGACATTGAGGAACTATGAAGGAAAAACCTATTTCTATCCTAATCCTCCAAGATGATAGATTCTGACTGCATCTTATAAATAGCGATGCATCAATGCATAACTTAGTTGCATTATTTTGATAAAAGCATTATGCTAGAATACAGATCAATTTTATATGGCAAATATAAGTGGCGGAGGGGTAAAAGATGCAGTTGTTGTTATTGGTGCTTAATAAAGTCGAATTATTGGAAAAATTACTGGAAAGCTTTGCAGATAAGGGAGTAAAAGGCGCAACAATACTGAATAGCGTAGGTATGGCAAGGGAACTGGCTGATTATCCTATCTTCGGTTCACTCCGTTTTTTAATCGATTTGGATCGTCAGGAAAGTAAAACCATTTTTATTGTATTAAAGGATGAGCAGGTGGAAATGGTTAAAGAAACTGTACGCCAAGTCGTTGGAGATTTATCAAAGCCCGATACTGCCGTTATGTTTACCTTACCTGTTTTAACTGTTGAAGGAGTTGAATTTTAGTTGCAGTTTACCGTTTTGTTCTATTTGGCTCTGATATTGTTTTCAGGGCTCTTTTTTGGGCGTGTCGTAAAACATATTAAGTTACCCAACGTAACCGGTTATTTGATTGCCGGGTTATTGATCGGTCCGTATTGTTTAAAGATCGTACCTATGGATCTTGTCAAAGGACTCGAATTAATTTCGGAGATAGCATTGGGTTTTATTGCTTTTTCAATCGGAGCGGAATTTAAACTATCTTACTTAAGAAAAGTGGGGATGACTCCTGTAGTCATTGCCATTTTTGAAGCTTTAATGGCGTCTGTGTTAGTGACTCTCACGCTTGTCATCGCGGGATTCGGCATAGAAATATCCCTTTTGCTTGGAGCGATTGCTTCGGCTACCGCACCGGCGGCAACCATTATGGTGGTCAAACAATACAAGGCAAAAGGTCCTGTGACCGATACATTGTTAAGCGTTGTAGCGCTAGATGATGCGGTTGCGTTGATTGCATTCGGTTTTGCAGCGGCTATCGTTAATGTTATGCAAAATCCCGGTCAAGGATCTATTGTTTTAGCCGTGATGAGACCTCTTTTGGAAATCATAGCATCGATTCTTTTAGGTGCTATACTAGGTTTTGCTTTCAAATGGCCGTTGAAATACTTCAAGAAAGATTCCAATCGTTTGATTATAACCACCGGGTTTGTCTTTTTGGGCTCTTCCTTGGCAACCATGACCGGTTTGTCTCCATTACTGTTATGTATGGCGATGGGTGCAATGTTGATCAATGTCAGTGAATACGGAAATGCTATTTTCTCATTAGCAGACAGTATTACAGGACCCATCTTTCTGATGTTTTTTGTGGTTTCAGGGATGGAATTGGACATTACCATTCTACCCCAAATCGGATTGATCGGAATTCTGTACGTCATTTCTCGGGTTATAGGAAAAATAGCAGGAGCATCAATCGGATCCATCATTATGAAGGCTCCTGCAACGGTAAAAAAATATATCGGTATGACTTTAATTCCCCAAGCCGGTGTGGCTATCGGATTGTCTCTTATTGCCACCCGTTTGGTTCCGGAGTATGGAGCCACTATTCGTGCCGTTGTGATCGGTGCAACATT
Organism: uncultured Clostridia bacterium; assembly: GCA_937894465.1. Classification (GTDB taxonomy): domain Bacteria; phylum Bacillota; class Clostridia; order JAAYHZ01; family JAAYHZ01; genus JAAYHZ01. The sequence continues at coordinate 15,038 of CALCRE010000114.1, read as the reverse complement.
TATTTATGAAATCATCGGACCTGCGGTCACCAAAGTCGGATTGAAAGCGGCGGGAGAGATCAAAGAATAAACAGATTAAGCTAATGAAAGTACAAAAAAATGTACAACCAATAAAAATTGGTATTAGCTATTGAAATTCCGTCGTTTTCGGTATATAATAATAGTAATGATTTCGCAGTATATGCATCTTTAAGTGCGTGGGGAATTAGCTCAGTTGGTTAGAGCGCTACGTTCACATCGTAGAAGTCGTAGGTTCGAGTCCTATATTCCCCACCATTTTTTTTACAGATCATTTACCAGATTATAAATATAACGGAGGTGTTGAGTATCAACAAAGACGGTCAACGAATCAATGAAGAAATAAGGGACAAGGAAGTAAGGGTAATCGATACGGACGGAACTATGTTAGGTGTTATGCCATCAAAGGAAGCGTTAAAAATAGCCGTATCAAAAAATCTTGACCTTGTGCAAATTGTACCCAATGCGGTACCACCTGTTTGTAAGGTTATGGATTACGGAAAGTTTCAATACGAAAAAACCAAAAAAGATAAAGAATCAAAGAAAAAACAAACGACATTAACAATAAAGGAAATTAGACTTTCAGCAAAAATCGAAAAGCATGATCTTGATTTCAAGATCAAAAATGCTGCTAAATTCTTACAGAATGGTGACAAGGTGAAAGTCAGCATTCGTTTCAAAGGAAGAGAAATGCAGTACACCAAAATCGGCTTGGAAGTACTGAACGAGTTTGCCGACGCTCTCAAGGATGTGGGTACCCCGGATAGAAGACCACAACTAGACGGTAGATTTATGATGATGACGATGAATCCGTTAAAATCGGATGAGAATAAGAATTAGTTCAATGGATCCGGTCTGAACCGGTATACCGATCTACCAACGGAAAAATTAGAAAAATATATTTTTTGTAAGTATTGCAACATAAAATATTTTATGCTAGAATACACAAAGAACGCTATAAGCGTAAACGGATTCATTATCTAAAACAACCTCTTTAATTTATTTGGAGTAGGAAGTTAGGATTAATTAGATCCAAATATTATGGAGGTACCATTTTTATGGCAGACAAAGTTTTAACGTGCAAAGATTGCGGAGCAAAATTCACATTCACAGAAAGCGAACAAGCTTTCTACAAAGAAAAAGGTTTTGAAAATGAACCGTTAAGATGCCCTGATTGCAGAAAAGCAAGAAAGCAACAAAGAAACAACAGGGATAATCGTGGCGGTGGAAGAGGCGGATTCGGCGGCGGAAACAGACGCGGATAATTGCCCATTAATTAGAAAATAAAGAGGAGAGTGGACACACTCTCCTTTTTTGATGTGCGATTATTACGTTTTAGTAATTCTTTTTTTACCCCTTCATCGCCCTCAATGAGTTCAATATGGCAAGCAAGGCTACTCCCACATCAGCAAATACCGCACCCCACATAGTAGCTACCCCTGCAGCGCCAAGAACCAACACTACAGCTTTCACCAACAATGCGAAAATAATGTTTTGCCAAACGATGTTCCGAGTTTTACCGGCGATTTTCAAAGCGGTGTTCAGCTTGGAAGGTTCGTCGGTCATAAGAACGATGTCAGCTGCTTCTATGGCCGCATCAGACCCTAATCCACCCATGGCCACACCGATGTCCGCTCTTGCCAATACCGGTGCATCATTGATACCGTCCCCTGCAAATAATAACTTTTTACCGGATGGGACCTTCTTGTTCAATTCTTCCACTGCACTCACTTTTTCATGAGGTAACAACTCGGAGATCACTTGATCCAAACCCAGTTCTTTTGCGATGCTTTCGCTGATTTCCTTCTTATCTCCGGTGAGCATGATCACTTTTCGAATGCCGCTTTTTTTCAAAGTTGATATGGTCATTTTGCTATCGCCTTTGATCCGGTCGGATATGACGATGGTTCCTTCGAATCGACCGTTTACAGCAATATATACCGCAGTGCCCGTTTCATTGGTTTTCCGGAAAATGACCTTCTCCTTTTCTAGCAACTTGTCATTACCTGCAAGAACTTTCATTCCTTTTACCATTGCTCGGATTCCTAACCCGGCATCCTCGTTGAATTCGGATATGAGATTTTTATCAACCTTTTGCCCGTAGGCTTTTGCAATGGACAAAGCTATGGGATGATTGGAATTGCTCTCGGCATATGCAGCGATTTTCAGCAATTCTTCATCGGTCAACCTTCCGGCAGATAGGATTTTGTTTACCTCGAAAACTCCTTTTGTCAATGTGCCGGTTTTATCAAAAACAACTGTATCCACATGGTTTAAAGCTTCTAGGAAATTTCCGCCTTTGATTAGTATTCCGTTTGCAGACGCTCCGCCGATTCCTCCGAAAAACCCCAAAGGAATGGAGATCACCAAAGCGCAAGGGCAGGATACCACCAAGAAAACCAATGCACGATAAATCCATAGGGAAAAGATTGCTTCCGGAATAATCAAGGGTGGGATGACAGCCATCAATGTCGCGATGATAACTACAACCGGAGTGTATACCCGAGCAAATTTGGTGATGAATTTTTCGGTGGGTGCTTTTTTCGCGCTTGCATTTTCCACCAAGTCCAATATCTTTGAAACGGTAGACTCTTTGTAAATTTTTGTAACTTTTACGATTAATAGCCCGTTCATATTAATGGATCCGGATAATACCGAACTACCCCCGGATACTTCTTGGGGCACGGATTCTCCTGTCAATGCTGAAGTATCCAACATAGAAACACCATCGGTTACCACACCGTCCAACGGGATTTTTTCACCGGGTTTTACAATGATCAAGTCCCCTACGGCTACTTGCTCCGGTAAAACTTTCACAGAGGTGTTTCCACTTTTTCGATTGGCATACTCCGGTCGTATATCCATTAAAGCAGAAATGGATTTTCTTGATCTGTCAACGGCTTTTTCTTGCAGATATTCTCCAACTTGGTAAAACAGCATAACGGCAACGCCTTCGGCATATTCACCGATAGCAAATGCACCGATGGATGCAATGCTCATCAGAAAATTCTCGTCAAAGATCCGGCCTTTGGTAATATTGATCAAAGCCTTCCAATATATTTCTCCGCCAATCAGCAACAAGCTTATTGAAAACAATGAAACTCCAAGAATAGGTTTTCCGGAAAACAATATAGCGGCAATGAAAAAAACTGTGCCCAAAATGAGTAGCCATAGTTTTTCAACAGGTTGATCATGTTCTTTCTTCTCTTGATTGATTTCTTGCAAATCTGCACCATATTCGATTCTCTTTACAATGGTTCTTGACTTTCTAATTGTTTCATCAAGTTGATCTTTTTCCTTCACACTCAGTGTGAGTTTTTTATTGATGAAATCAATATTAGCCCGGTGTACTCCCGGTAGTTTATTAATTTCCCTTTCCATTTTTGCAGCACAATTTGCACAACCTAATCCTGTGACCCTGTAAGTCCTTTTTACAAGGGAGGGGTTGCTGTCAATGATTGCACGGTTGTTTTCCATTTGTTTTTCTTTTATAGTTTGTTGACCTTTTATCATAGTGACCCCTTTCTCTTAACCTTCGCTGATATGCAACAACCCTTGTTCAAAAATCGATTTTACATGATCATCATCGAAAGAGTAGTATACGTTTTTTCCGTCCTTGCGAAACTTGACCAATCGTGCTTGCTTTAAAACACGAAGCTGGTGGGATACCGCTGATTGCGTCATATTCAACAATACTGCCAAATCGCAAACGCACATTTCCGATTCGTCCAAAGCCCATAAGATCTTCACCCTTGTGGTATCCCCGAACACCTTGAACAACTCCGCCAAATCATATAACCGTTCATCGGGAGGCATATTGGATTTTACGCGATTTACCACGTCCTCGTGAATCACCGTACAATCACATCTGCTTATATCATCATAATCTACCATTTGAAGGCACCTCACATCAATTACTATATGAACATATGAATAACTGTTCATGTGATTATTATATGCACGACCTAGCGAAGTGTCAATACTATTCGATACAAATCCTAAACATTGCTTGCAAATAGCACAAGGTATAGGTACACAATGTAAACGTAGACTAAGAACAGGGTAGTATATGGAAGATATTAACCCAATATACGTGTTTATCGGAGTTATTTTAGGATATTGGGAACATAAGACTATGTGAGAGCTCATATAGGTTGAGAGTGTAATTGTATTGTTTAGAAAGATATAGGTATAATGGGTTGAGGCAGAAAAATTTCCAGTTCAATGCCTTTTCACCAAGCCTGTAAAAACAGTTTTGCAGGTAGAGGAAAGGAGGGTAGTCAAAGGTTACTTGTACAAAGGATAAAGCATTGGAACCATATCTCAACAGTGGCTTCAATGGAGGAACGACTGATAAAATTTCTATTTACCAAGGAGGAATTCATAAGAAATGAAAAAACTTTCATTCGCGATTATTTTCTTTTTGCTGTTCTCGTATCAAACCGGTGTATGCGCCGAACAATATGACTCACAGGACGCATTTTCAATTAGCAGCGGCTCTCTTAGCTTTTCTGTAGATCCAATTGCCCCTCGAAACGTTGATAATGCACAATGGACCATCACATTAGAGAATGACATTAATTTTCAAAAAAAAGATCATGTAACTGTTTCTGATCTAAGTGGTACAAACCAAGGTTGGAAATTCACTGTTGATTTCACTAACTTTACAAATATTACACCTATAGAAGATCCCACAGTGGCGGATGCAGAACTGTATGTATATGTTGATGTAGAGGATTGGTTATCCCTAAAAATGGTAGATGATAGTGAGGGATTAAGTGAATTGAAGCCTGAAGGCGCGACCTTGAATCCTGCTTCTTCAAAAGGGACCGCTATTTCTTCGGAAAACTATGTTGCAAACAACAGCATTATTGACAGCGGGTTAATGGAACTGTTAAAGATAGAACCCGGATTTGGTGCTGGTGTATTTGATTTCTATTTAATGTATGACATCAATGTGTCTGCATGGCTTCCAGATGGAACAACTATAAAGAGCACAGGACAGTCAGGAAGCTTTCCTAATGCTAATCCGGTGATAGTGGCTAACGATGTGCAAAAGTATCAGATCTTTGCAGGGACATACCAAACAACGATTACGTACAATATATCCGGTAATCCTATGATTTAAGAGTATATAACGGAAGGTTTGCCCCGATTTGTTTGTTGCATCTTAAAAAGCACCAACTTTCGGGGCATTTCATTGTTGATAGAAAGGGTTTTTATGAAGAAAGTTATATTCGGGTGTATGGTATTATCCCTTATTTTACTATTTCCCCTCATGGGAGTTGCCCAAGAAAGTGAATTGTTTCGGTTTTCAATTGTAGGATCGAGCGACAGCTATGTGGATATTAAAGGTGTACCCGGCGAACCGTTTTCCTTTTCCGTAGGATTGTTCAATCCGGGAAATGTTGCAAGAACAAACACAATATTTTTAAGTGATGGGTACACAGCGGACAATGGCGGTACCAAAATATTGTTACCGCAAGAAGCCACAAGAGAGAGAACAGGCAGATGGATGGATTTTCCCGAAAGCACCGTTACATTGGAGCCGGGTGAAGAAAAGATTATACAAATCACCGGAGTTGTTCCGGAAGATACAAACCCCGGAACCCATATTGCCGTCCTATATTTAAGAAGTCAGGAGGAGCAAGGACAACCTAGTGACCCTACAAAAAAAGGTGCTCGGTTTCAAATCAATCGCGTGTATTCATTGTCATGTGCCATAGTAGTTCGTATTCAAGGTGAAATTGGTTCGGAGTTTCAATTAGGTGAGCATTTGGGTAAAAAGTGGGTGAAAGATAAAGATTTAGTGATAACATTTGATGTGGAAAGCACGGGAAATGCATATGATTATCCGGATGTATCCCTAGAAATGTTTGATGAAAAAAATCAATCAGTGTACCAAGTTGTAAAGCCTTTGGATATTGTCTATCCGCAAAACGCTTTTCAAACAGACTTCCTCATCCCGAGCGATGTATATATAGCCAAACGTTATGCCGTTTTATTGACTCTTCGATATGGGAGCGAAAAAGAGCAATATGTTTCGGAAAATTATGAATTGGATTTATCTCCTAAAGAAGTTGTCATGTCAAGAAAAGCATCGATTAAAGCTGAAGAGATGCAAAAGACCTATTTGGTGTCAGATCAAACGGTATTGCTCTTTTTTGCGGTTTGTCTTGTACTCATTTTGTTAATTTACCTGTTGCTTTTCCGAAAGAGGAAAAAAGATAAAGCTTGATAATCATATTCATCCGGGTGATGCATATGCTTTCATAGGAACTTTTATCCGTTTACGCGATCCGTCGGAGAAGGAGCTAAATATGGAGCAACAAAGCAGGTGGAGGAGTAAAGTAGTTTGGGTGGCAATGTTAGCATTAATCTATTTCGTTTTAAAAGAATGGATTGGATTCGAGATTCCCAAATGGGATATTTTCGTCACATTGCTACTTGGTGTATTAACCGGTTTCGGTATATTAAACAATCCCACCAATAAATCGGGGTTTTAAAATATTTCACCAATTTCTCAATTTTTCCTAGCCTGAATCAAACATTCAGGTATTTTTTTATATATAGTATTTGAAATATACCGCAAGAAATATATGAAGGATTAAAAACAATGGCACCGGAATTGTAAACTTAACCTTCTTCGTTTTGTGCCGTACTGTTACCATACCTATGAGTAAACCAAATGCGCCACCGAAAAAGGCTATCAATAACAATGTTTTTTCTGATATCCTGTACAGATTCCTGACGGCCTTGTATTTATCAATGACGCACAATATGAAAGCCAAGAGATTGATTGCTGCTAAATATATGAATAAGAGTGTGTTTTCCATAGCGGTATCATAACTCAAAAAGCAAAGATTCACAAGTGCTTTTACATTAACCGAAGATGCTGAATAAATAACCAATGCCTTCGGACAGTACGTTGCTTATACTGTGCATCATCATAGGATAGTATATGCTATTCGTCTTTTGATAAGTGACACCATAAACTATACCCAATACGAATGCATACACGATCCTGAAATTGACGACCAATGAATCCATGTGAGCGAAGGAAAACAACAATGCCGCCAGGATACATTCTAGTGATATACCTTTATAGATTTTTATGCTCTTTTTAAAAACAGCGGAAAATGCAAAAATGGGTAATGCTCTGAAAAGAATTTCTTCGGAGGGGCCACTCATGAAAAGTTGGAAGGAAAGGCTCCCGATCATGTTTCTTGCTGTAAGTGGGTATGCGAATCGGATTGCAGAAGCAATTCGGTAAGTCCGGAAGGTGATGATCAACAGGACAATCCCGATCAAAATGGTATAGTATGTGACATAGGACAGCCCTGTTTTTTGATTGCTCCACGTAAATCCAATGGGCTTTTTTGTTAACTTTTTTATAATAACCAAGAGAAATAAGGCAAAAAACATTTGAACTATGTGATGGATGTACTTTCGTAAAAACACATTATACGGATCAATTGTCCTGTACGGAAAGAGCTTTCCGATGAATGTCCCTGCATAGGAAGCAGACTCTTGGATTATGAGCATAGCAACAGTAAAGAGAAGAATTTTCAAGATAAAAATAATGATTTTTTCATATTATTCTATTCTCCCAATATGGACGAATATGTTATAATTTCCCTATTCAAATTTTATTCTTTTTTATGCGTTCCGTCAATTATATAGTAAAATATTTTATATACACATTGAGCGGTTTTGGATAGAAAAATTTGCATGCATAGCCATGGTGCCTATGATATAATTAACCGTAAGTAAATGAAGCAAACCTTTTAAAAGGAGTGTATCGTCAACTACCAACCGACTTTTAGGTAATGAGCTTGCAAAAGCCCTAGTTGACTAGCCTATGTCTTAACTGACTATATAACGCGACAACCTACCGGTTTGGTGATTCCGGGATAGACTTAACTATCGTAAAAACCACCGACTATAAGAAGGAGGATGGCACTTCCTCCCGCCACCGAATAGGTGATGGGTTTTCTGTGCCGAGTACCATATGAAAAAGAATGCCGATCTTTACAGTGTGTACCCCTTGGTGGTTCCGGAAGGGCAAACAACCACCATCCGCGTCTATTCTAAAATGTCTTGCGACGGAACCGAATCCGGTATTGATTACTGGGGGACGTCAAGGACGGGAGGTCTCTTCTCCCAAAAGAAGCTTTATTCCGTGAAAGTCACACCTCGTGAAATTCATACGAGTCAGACACGTTCACAGCAAGATATTCGTAGTACCATTTCAAACGGGTATCTTGTTTTTGATTATACATTTTATGAAGAACAAGAATACATGGTCTTTATTTACGAAACCATCGAAGGTGTGACGACACAATTAACTTTTTTCAAGATTTACTCTTTGAAAGAAGATCTGTACCGGCTGTTGCCTTGGAAAGGTGAAATGCACATGCACAGCAATTGGTCGGATGGAAAGCAGCCTCCTGAAATCATGTATGCCTACGCGAGACGTGCAGGTATGGAGTTTGCAGCCCTCACGGATCATTATTCATTGCAACCTCACAGTTCCATTCGAGAAATGATGTCAAGCGTCAAAAGCGGGTTGAAAATATTTCCCGGGGAAGAAGTCCACAAAAAAGGGCAAAAAATGCATATAGTCAGTTTTGGAACAAAGAAAAGCATCAGTCGTATGATGATGGATCAATTTGATCAGATCAAAGAGGAAGCTGAATTTATTGCTCAACAACATGAACCTTTCCCCGAGGACATTGATCCATTGGAATATGGTTTGCAAAGGTGGGTATTTGATCAGATCGCCCAAAACGAAGGCATTTCCATCTTGGCTCATCCTTATTGGCCTCATGAGAAAAACAGCACATACATTCCTACATCCTTGAGTCGAATGATTATTGAAGAAGGGTATGTAGATGCTTGGGAGATCACCGGTGTGGATGACGGAGACAAGGACTTTTTGCAAAGCGTTCTGTATGCCGAAGAGCTTGAAAAAGGAACGCGTATACCGGTTGTAGGAAGCACCGATGCTCATGACAAATCCGGGTTAGGGGACGGATACAGCATTATTTTTGCTAAAGACACCGATTATTCCTCCATTGCCCAAGCCATAAAGAACAATCTTTGTGTAGGTTGCAGGCAATACAAGAGAGCAGACGGAAATATGAGGTATATGGCTTTTGGACCTACCCGTTTGGTTCGATATGCCATGTTTTTGATGAATGAGTTCTATTCGGTGCAAGACCGCTTATGTTATATCGAAGGGGAACTTATGACCGAAGTTTTTACCCGCCAAACATGGGCAAGGGATTTTATTGAAGAAACAGCTGCCCATATTGAAGATGAGAAGAAGCGTTGCTTCGGAAGAGATATGTGACAGGAGGTTATTCATGGCTTATCTTATAGGAATAGACATTGGTACGTCAGGTACCAAAACCGTATTGTTCAATGAACAAGGGGAAGCAATAACCCAATCCCTTTATGAATACGGGATGAAACAATTAAAACCCGGTTGGGCGGAGCAATCCCCGGAGGATTGGTGGAAAGCCGTTTGCCATACCGTCCCGGACGCTATGCAAAAAGCCGGTGTATCCAAAGAGGATATATCCGGGATCGGATTATCGGGGCAAATGCACGGCCTGGTTTTGATGGATAAAGACGGCGGTGTGATTCGGGATTCCATCATATGGTGCGATAATCGAAGCGTAAAGGAATGTGAAGAAATCACCGATAAAGTCACATTCAAAAAATTAATGGAGATAACATGCAATCCTGCTTTGACCGGATTTACCGCATCAAAACTATTATGGGTTCGTAACAATGAACCTTGGAACTATGAAAAAACAAAAAAAATCTTGCTCCCGAAAGACTATATTCGATACAAGCTTACCGGTGAATATGCGACGGAAGTTTCGGATGCAAGCGGCATGCAATTTTTAGACGTACCCAACCGGTGCTGGAGTAATGAAATCCTCGATTTGTTAGGTGTGGACAAAAGCTTGTTTGCCGATGTCCATGAGTCCTATAAAATAACCGGTGTTGTGAACGAGGAAGCTGCTTTGTTAACCGGATTGAAAAAAGGCACACCTGTGGCAGGAGGTGCGGGAGACCAAGCGGCAGGTGGAGTTGGAAACGGTATTGTGAAACCGGGTGTGGTTTCTGCCACCATAGGAACATCCGGGGTGGTGTTTGCCTACTCCGATTCGGTCAAAATGGATCCGAAAGGGCGGACACAAACATTTTGCCATGCGGTACCCGGTGCATGGCACATTATGGGAGTGACCAAATCCGCAGGTTTGTCTCTCAAGTGGTTCAGAGATGAATTCTGTAATGAAGAAAAATCCGTGGCATCATTGATGGGTGTTGATCCTTATGTCCTAATTGACAAGGAATGTGAACAATCTTCTGCCGGGAGCAATGGATTGATCTACCTTCCCTATCTGATGGGGGAGAGGACCCCTCATCTTGATGATGATGCAAAAGGTGTTTTCTTTGGCGTGACACCTCTTCATACCAAAGCTGATTTTATAAGGTCGGTGATGGAAGGTGTGGCCTTTGCCATGAATGACTGCTTGAACGTGATCAAGGAAACCGGTGTACCTGTTCAAGAAATTCGTGCCTCCGGAGGTGGAGGTAGAAGCAATGTTTGGAAAGCCATTCAAAGCGACATTTATCAATCGGATATCACATCCGTCAATGCAAGTGAAGGCCCGGCGCTAGGAGTGGCCATACTTGCCGGAGTAGGAACCGGAGTTTACAAGAATGTCCGGGAAGCTTGCGATGCAGTAATTAAAATAAAACAAGTCCGAAAAACCGATGAAGCGATCCAAAGTATATACCGGGGATATTACGACTTGTATCAATCCTTGTACCTGTCCTTGAAAGATCATTTTAAAAACTTAAGTCAATTACAACAAAGGTGAGGTGCAACAATGAACATTGACAAAAAAGCCAAAGTAATAAAAGAATGTGTAGATAAAAGATTAAACGAAATCATCGGCATCGGAGAAGATGTCTATCGACATCCTGAGCCGGGTTTTGCAGAAAAAAGAACTGCAAAAGTGGCGGCGGACCAATTGAAAAGCTTGGGATACGAGGTTTCGTTTTATGAAGACATTCCGGCTGTAACAGCCTATTTGGACACAAAGAAGCCCGGTCCTGTGATCGCCGTATTAGGAGAAATGGATTGTATCATATGTCCGGAGCATCCGGACAGCACAAAGGAAGGATATGTTCATGCATGCGGACATCACATTCAATTGGCGGATATGCTAGGTTGTGCAGCGGTCTTGAAAGACAGTGGTCTGTCAAATGAAATGTGCGGTAAAATTAAATTTATGGCGGTTCCTGCAGAAGAGCACATTCAACAGGAATTTCGAATGGATTTGGTTCGACAAGGCAAGATCACATTCACAGGAGGGAAAACCGAACTGATTTACAGAGGCTTTTTCGATGATGTGGATTTGGCGTTTATGGTGCATGCGTCTGATTCAAAAGCAAAAATCAATTTCGGTAAAACATGCAACGGATGTTTGATCAAACAGATTTCCTACAAAGGAAAGGCATCTCATGCCGGTGGTGCTCCCGACAAAGGGATCAATGCCCTTTATGCGGCGAATTTAGGTCTTAACGCCATCAATGCCATTCGTGAGACATTTAAGGACGACGATTGTATTCGCGTGCACCCGATTATAACAAAGGGTGGTGATACTGTAAATACCATCCCGTCGGAAGTCAATATGGGTACTTATGTCCGTGGAAAAACATTAGATGCCATACTCGATGCTAATAAAAAGGTAAACCGTGCTTTGGCAGGCAGTGCTGCCGCCATAGGATGCAAAGTGGAAATCGAGGATATTCCGGGGTATTTACCATTGGCTTCAGATCAAAACTTATCCGATTTTGCATTGGAGGCCGCTAAAACCCTTATAGGGGAGGATGTTGAATTTACCGATCATAGAGGCATTTCAACGGATATGGGAGACTTGTCCATGATCATGCCGGCCATCCACCCATACATCGGCGGGGGTTCGGGAGGCCTTCACACCGTTGATTTTAAAGTGACAAACCCTAAAATCGCATATGGAGACGGAACAGCCTTTTTGGCATTAACCGTATATGTTTTGCTGGCGGATGACGGTGTACGTGCTCGCAAGGTCATTGATGAGCATGTACCATATTTCAAAAACAAGGACGAATTAGTTCGGTGTATCAAAAACTTGAGTCGAATTGATACTTATCCCAAAAGAGATATTTTGGAGGATTAACTAATCTTTCTTAAATAGTTGGTTTACAAGGAGGGCGATCAATGGATATTCTGTCAACTGTCAAAAGTAAAATGTTAGAGTATGAAAGTTGGTATGGAAAATTCGGTGAGTACACCAAAGAGAAGACCCAGAGCACAAAAAGGTGGCTGGATTGTCTTGCTCAAAACAAGATTCCCTTTAATGGGGGTGCAACCGAGGTTTCCTACAAGAGTTTCAAAGATATTGATTTTAGAGGACCTGAAATCAATAATCAAGAGTGGCGAGCACAGCTGAACCGGTTTTTCTGGTTGGAACCCATTGCTTGGGAATATGAGCGCACAAAGGATAAGAGGCTTGCTCAAATCGCCCGGGAAACCATTGAAGCTTGGTTGGATTATCGGTCATATGACGGAACCGAGACAAATGCCTCTGTATGGGCGACTACAGGAGATAACACGCTGAGCACCTCCATTCGTTTGGGTCAATTTAACCGTAGAGGTTGGTGGGGAGCAGTTCCTTACTTAAACGACAGCGGGTATTTCGGTGAGGCTTTTGTAAAACGGATGCTGGACAGCACAGAACAACAATTACGATTCATGAAAAATGATATTACACCCATAGGAAATTGGCGGATCAGTCAACTGGACACCATGTTCTTTACCGGGTTATGCTTACCGGACTTACAAGAATACTTGGATTTTGCCGTGCATAACATTAATGAAACCTTCCAAACACAAGTCCATGCTGATGGAAGCCATGAAGAACACACAGCCGGATACCACGACTGGATGAAAAATGTATTTACCCGCTATTGTTACGTACAAAAAGCACGACCGGATTTGGGGTTTGACATCGATCCGTATTTGACCGGGAAGATGTGGAACTATTCTTTATACATGTATGCACCGGATATGAAACGCACCGGATTGAATGACAGCGGAAGATGGTATGAGCATGCAGATGAAGTTGTGACAAAACAAGGCTATGAAGAATTTGTAAATCAAAGAAGCGAGTTTTTAAAAGATTTCAACTTGGATCAGTTAGAAGAATTTAAAACTGATGATAAACCTTCTGCATATTTTGACAAAGCCGGACAGTTTTTCTTAAAAGACGGTTGGGATCGATCCTCCACAATGTTTGTGTTCGACGCTACCCTTTGGGGAGGGGGACACTGTCATAGGGCTCGTAATGCCGTGAATATGTACTACAACGGCAAGATGCTGTTAATTGATCCGGGCACTTTGAATTATGAGCGTTCCGATCCTTTTTGCCATTATGGAAGATCCACCCAATCCCATAATACATTATCCCCTGAAGACATGTCTCAAACAGTCAATGATGCTACAGTGGAAAAATATTATGAGGATGACCGGATTAGCTTCATTCATTGCGACTATACCGGCGGATACGAAGGAAAAGGGAAAAGCCTTGCCGGGTCACACAGGAGGACATTCTTGTGGGTCAAAGGGTTAGGTGCCATTGTCCATGATGGAGTCATCTGTTACGGAGGGGAGAGCAAGTTTGCATCCAAATGGCAGAGCATGCCCGGTGAAATGATTTCTTTACCTGAGAAACAAGAGGTTCATACATGTTTTGATGATGCCAATGTTTTCATCAAGGCATATCACACCAATGTACCCGTCACACAGAACATTTACTGTGGAAGCAAAGATCCCTATGGCGGTTGGGTATCATACAAAGGAGTGGGCTTAAGAGGCGGGGAACCGGCACCGATGTTGTCCTTTGAGACGGAAGATGCCACCTCGCGTTTTGAAATCGGACAATGGATTATGCCTTACCAAAAAGAAAAACCGGAGGTTGAGATATCTTTCAAACAATATCAAACAAGCAAAACGGTAGAGATTACATACCAAGATCAAAAAGTCATATTCAGTTCAAGCCGTATAAAGGGGATGGAACGAGGACGACTGGCGCAAATTGCTCAGGCAGGTGACATATATTGTGACGGCAAAAGCGCTCTTTTGATCTTCCTAGGAGACCGGTTGACATATGCATATGCTGAAGAGTGTAAGAATTTAACCTATAAAGGAAAGACTATTTTCAAAAAGGACAAGTGGGGTGAACACACCTTTTCGGAGTAGAGATGAAGATTATTGATATCAGTAGAAATATATCCAAGGATATGCCGGTATGGCCGGGCGATCCAAATGTGTCTGTAAGGCTGATTTCACAGATTTCAGAACAAGGATGTAATGTGTCTGAATTGTGTGCCGGTTTGCATACCGGCACACATATCGACGCACCTTGGCACTATGTTACAGAAGGTAAAAAAGTTCACGAATTGGATTTGTCTCGGTTTTACGGCAGTTGCAAAGTTTTTGAGATTCACACATATGATCATGTTAAGCAGTCTGACATTGACATGTTGGACGTCAACGAGAACGATATTGTGTTATTTAAAACTAGAAACAGCCTGGAAGAACAATCCTGTGAGTTCGACAGGAATTATTGCGCTTTGTCGTTGTCGGCATCAGAGTGGTTGGTGAACAAAAAAATCAAAACGGTAGGTGTGGATTATCTGTCGGTGGAGCCATATGGCGGTAACGGTGATGTCCATCGCACTTTACTTGAAAATAATATCGGCGTGATAGAAGGCCTGGATTTAACCGGTGTGAAACCCGGAAACTACATGCTTTCCGCCCTTCCCTTAAAGTTGATTAGCGCGGAAGGTTCGCCGGTGCGTGCCGTTTTAATTGAAGTTTAGACAGTAAAGTTTTTATAAAGAAAGACTAACTATTAAAAGTCAAGCCCTAAAGAGTGAAATTTCGTGTAATT
>CALCRE010000113.1 GCA_937894465.1 uncultured Clostridia bacterium | reverse complement strand
TTTCAGGAAGACGTTTGAGCAATTCCATAGCTTCAACAAGCACATTGTTCATTTTTATATCACTTCAAGCCTTTTTCCATATTATAACATTGTTTTGTTCACTTATCAACTCAATTTACGACTAACACCTAACTTTTCACCATTGAATTTCATTTATAGCCTTTATAACTTTTTGTTTCATATCTACCAAATCATTTTTTTCATATAGCTTTTTCATAGCTTCATACACTTCATCAGAATCACCCCAGTCTTTAATATGTTGTGTATCAGAATAAATACGTGTATATTTTCTTCCCGGCTCTTTCGCTTTTTGACTAATTTTGATTTCACAAGATTCGAGCTTGTTTAAAAAAACTACACGCTTGCTTGCATCCTCAAAAGGGCCAACTTCAAAGGTTAATTTTAATTTCCCATAATATTCTGAAAACCAAAGGCAAATAGGGAAACCTCCACCCCAATTTTCCTGTGGTAGTACTCTTGCCTTTACAAAATCTGCAATTCCAAACCAAAATGTTGTATTGGTTTTTGATACGAAGACAACATCTTTATAAGTCTCTAAGAATTGATTTATAGCAGGTTCTATATCTATTTGGTTTCCAACAGAATAAATCATATCGATGACATCCTTGTTATGTTGGTAAATATCTTTACATAGTTTTCTTAATTCTTCATCCATAAAATACTTCTCCTTCAAAACTGTTATGTAATAATTCAAGAAAGCGGTCACTTCAGCAGATGTTCTTTCTTTATAATTCGATATTATGAATTCAATGGTGTCCAGTAAGTCATCATAGCTAGCAGAATAATAACTTTTATGTGAAGCAGCTATACCATCAAGAGTTAAAAAAATCGGTATTACTATATATCCCGGGTATGTTCTTTGAATAAAGTCATAATATCTTTTTAATTGGTTTGAATGTTCACTGGAATGCACCTTGTTTTCTATATAAACAACCATGTGTTGGTGTTCAGAAACTAGAACAATATCTATATTCATAAATTCTCTATAAACCTTCATGTCCATTAAAGACATTTGTTGAATTTCATAGACAATATTCATATGTTCTAAAATTTCATCATTTTCGGGTTTCAGGATGACTTTCAATAAAAATCTCTTTAATATCCGATCATCAAAGTTATGATTTCCATTGGGGTCCAGAATCCAGGAAAGAACATTAGAATGTCTTATTTCATGGTCTTGAATTTTCAGTATTTTAAAAGGATTGAACCTATTTAATCTTGCTTTCAATAATTCTAATTTATCATTGTTCACAATGAAGTTGATAACGCTCATCCTATCCATTTTTCACTTCCCAATAGTTTCCGGCCCGGAGATCGCTCCGAACCGGTATATGTGTCTATGGTTCTCTTTGTGTTTCTTTTTGTGTTAGATCTTCAGTGCAAGCTCTGCGGCTTCCTCTGTGGCATCTATGACCTTTCTTGCCTTCTTGACGTCTCCCAGGTAGTAAACTTCCTTGAATTCATCCAGCATGCCTTCGAAGGGGTTATAGGGTGCTGCTCCGCAAGCAACGATGACAGAGTCATAGCCTGTGAGGTGTTCATATTTACCGTCTACTTCAATGAGTACTCCGTCTGCAAGGATTTCTACAACCTTTGCTCCGGTTCTGAATGTACATTGCTCTGTAAGACGTTTCAATAGTTCTGCATTTTCCCACTGAACCATATCTCCTGCTAAGGTCGGCATCATTTCAACAATTGTCACTTTATGACCTTGGTGAGCTAAATAATCTGCTGTTTCACAACCGACAAGTCCCCCACCGATCACGATTGCCTTGTAACCTACCGGTGTACTTCCGGATAGAACATCCCAAGCATTGGCAACTTCATGTGCATTCAAACCTTTAAACGGAGGACATACAGGAAGTGCTCCGGTTGCAACGATCACCGAATCGGGTTCTTCGGCTCGAATTGTAGCTAAGGTTGCTTCTGTGTTCAAGCGGATATCCACTCCATATTTTTTACACATGGTTTCCCAATAGATGATGGAGCTTCCGAAGGTGTCTCTTGAAGGTGGGAACATGGCAAGATTGACTTGACCGCCTAAACGATCTTCTTTTTCAAACACCACGACCTTATGACCTCTTTGTGCAGCCATCCAAGCAAATTGTAAGCCCGCCGGTCCCCCACCGATTACTACGATCTTTTTCTTAACTTCAGCTTCTTCAACTTTCCAAATATGATCCCGGGCAACAAAAGGATTCATCAAGCAATAGATTGCCAAATAATTCGGATCATTCAAGCGGCCGATGCATCCTTGTTGACAGCTAATGCAACGGCAAATTTCATCGGTTCTGCCTGTTGCGATTTTGTTCGGGAAAAACGGATCGGCGATGGATTGACGTCCTACGGATATAGCGTCAGCCCAACCCATTTCTAGGGCCATTTCAATAAAATGAGGCTCATGCATGCGTCCTACCGCAATAACGGGAACCGTCACGGCTTCTTTAATTTTCATAGCATCATCCAGTAAATGACCTTCAGGGAAATTAGACGGTGCAACCATTGCAATGGCTGAACTTGTGGTTCCAACACTGACATGAATGGCATCTACTCCGGCAACATCTTGCATATAGCGTGCTACTAGCTGTGAATGACGGATGGTACGGCCACCCATGACA
>CALCRE010000112.1 GCA_937894465.1 uncultured Clostridia bacterium | reverse complement strand
AGGAGCAAGGCCTTTTTATGGATTACACGATGAAACGACAAAAAAATACAAGTTTCATCCGGTTTCTTGAGTAGGGAGGTAAAACCCTTTACCAAGGCTTTTATTGATGTATAATAGTGCTATATCACTTGAAGAGAGTTCCTTAACAGATCTCTTTTCCTTACGAAAGGATAAAACAATGGCAAGACTCGACTTGGTATTGGCAGATACGAATGCAGAATACTGTGATTCACTATTCAAATATTTTAATCATCATTACAAAGAACGATTCCGAATGGATTGTTTCACGGATTTTGAATTATTCATAAAACACTTGGATTCTGAGAGTTCTACCATTGATGTTTTATTGATCTCAATCGATTTCTTAAGTCGAATGGCAGTAAATGATATTGAGGAAAAAGTCAAAGTGATTGTTGAACTCAAAGAGAATTCGGAAACAAGCAAAACAAAATACAGGTATATAAATAAGTATGGTAATGCGGATGATATGGCTCAAAGGCTTTTGGACATTTACACCGATGAATATTCCCATCATACAAGCACCGTCCCTGAATTTGCAGGAAGAAAGTCTTTTGTCATACCGGTATACTCTCCTGAAGGTGGTAGCGGAAAAACAACCATCGCCGTGGCTTTATCCATGATGTACGCCGGTATGGGAAAAAAACCTTTCTATTTGAATTTAGAAAAGTATTATTCTCCTTGGAAAATGTTTAACCCTTCTTCCGTGAGAGGGCTATCGGATATTCTGTTCCATATCCGAACCAAAGATACCGATATTGGTGCCAAAATCAACTCCTATAAAATAACCGATCCGGATTACGGTGTGGATTATTTATCAAAGGTGGCAACACCTATGGACTTAGAAGAATCTGGTGTGCAAGAGGTGATCTGCCTGGTCAAAGAAATGACTTCCATGGAACTGTATGATGCGATTATAGTGGATACAGACGGATCATTGGATCTTTTTAAGCCTGAATTCATAAAATTATGTCACAAAATTGTTGTTCCCTATACCGATAGCGGTTTGGGCTTAAGTAAATTAAAGAGCTTTATCAATTATATAGAAAAGAGCTTGAAGGAACATGTGGATTTGTTGCACAAAACCATGATTTTGACGGCAAATAAAACAGTTGGAGCTGTCCCGGAGCAGTTTGATGCATATCTCAAAGCACCGGTACCCATTCCGTTTATGAACGATATCAGTGACGATATACAGCCGGTTTTAAAACATAAATCTATTGTAGAGCTATACAACGCATTGAATATCTGTATTTAACTTTTTTAGAAAAGGAGAAGATTGCTGTGATTACAGTTGATTTGATCAACGAATTATGCAGCCAAGTAGGTGAAAACACCGATTTGCAAAATGGGATATCCGATGAAGTGATTAAGAGCAAAATCACGGAAGCGGTTATAGAAAAGTCTCACGTCATTCCCTTGTCGGCAAATAAGAAAATTGAATTGATCAAGTTGGTGTTCAATCGGATGCGAGGTATGGATGTATTGCAGCCTTTGATCGACAACGAGGAAATCACAGAAATTATGGTGAATGGTCCGGAAAACATCTTTATAGAAAAGCAAGGCAACATCCAACCTGTTCATATGCAGTGTGATCCTAAACAATTGGAGGATATCATCCAAAAGATTGTATCCTCGGTGAACAGGACGGTCAACGAAGCCAACCCCATATGCGATGCCCGTTTGCAAGACGGAAGCCGCGTCCATGTGGTGATGAAACCTCTTGCCCTGGACGGCCCCATATTGACCATCAGAAAATTCTCCAAAACACCCATGGACATGGAGAAGCTTCTTTCTTACGGATCCTTGACGAAGGAAGCGGCACACATGTTGAGAAAATTGGTAGTAGCGAGATACAACATTTTTGTGTGTGGAGGAACAGGTTCCGGTAAAACAACCTTTTTAAATGCCTTGTCCAACTTCATACCCAAGGACGAGCGAATCATCACTATTGAAGACACCGCCGAATTGCAAATTACCGGTGTTTCCAATCTGGTGCGATTAGAAACAAGGAATGCCAATCCGGACGGGGAAGGACAAATCACCATAAGAGACCTGATCCGAGCAGGCTTGAGAATGCGACCTGACCGGATTGTTGTAGGAGAAGTGAGGGGCGAAGAAGCTTTAGACATGTTACAGGCAATGAATACAGGTCATGAGGGTTCCTTATCTACCGGTCATGGCAATTCCTGCAAGGATATGATCAGCAGATTAGAAACCATGGTGTTGACTGCAGCACCTATTCCGCTGGAATCCATTCGAAAACAAATCGCTTCGGCACTGGACGTGATCATATTTTTGTCACGTATGAAAGACAAATCGAGAAAAGTGATGGAAATCAGTGAAGTTACCGGTTTTTCTGACGGTGAGGTGACATTGAATCCCTTATATAAGTTCGATTTAACAGATGATAACAGCTCCGGGGAACTCAAAAGAACAGGAAGTGACATGATCAACAAAGAAAAATTCAAAATATACGGTGTGTGATGGAGAGTAGGAAAAAGCTATGAAGGATCACCAAAAACCAAAGAACTATAACACATATGTTTTTACAACAAAGCAAAAATTATTGTATGCCGCAGAGGGTATGGGCATCATGTTCGCCGTAGGATATGTCTTTTATCATCATGTTGTAATATCCTTGATCTTTTCATTGAGCGGACTGTATTTTATAAAAATAAAGAAAAAGCAGTTGATTGCCCGACAGAAGCAAGAATTGAATATTCAATTCAAAGATTTGCTGTATTTTCTGTCAACATCACTGTCGGCGGGAAGATCACTGGAGAATTCATTTCAGGCGTCCTTATCATCCCTACAAGGCTTATACAGCGAAGAAGGAAGTTATATCGTTCCTGAGGTACAAGGGATTATAGGGAAGCTTCATATGGGTGAAAACATTGAGGATTGTCTTATGGATCTGACAAAGCGCTCAAAAGTTGAAGACATTTCCAATTTCACAGACGTTTTAATCACTTGCAAACGAAAAGGTGGAAACTTAAACGAAGTGATCCGAAACACATCCGGAGTTATAAAAGACAGAATAGAGATCAAGCAGGAAATCGGAGTTATGTTGGCAGGGAAAAAGAGCGAGCAAAAGATATTGTGCTTATCACCTATGGCGTTGATTCTTTTTCTTACCTATTCTGCTTATGATTTTATGGCTCCGGTGTTTGATAATCCGGCAGGGAATATGGTCATGACATTGGCATTGTTTTTCGTTATAGTCGGGTATATATGGTCCGGAAAAATTATGGATATTTCAGTTTGAAGGGAGAAAAAGTGGAATGACTGATGTGAAATTGATTTTATTGATCTTCGGCGTGTTATTGACCGGTTTTCTACTGTCAACAGCGGGACTTTTCAAAAATCGGTACCGGTCATATCTGTTGCCTTTAAATAAGGATGAATATTCTGTAAAGCCTGTCTTGTCCTATGGATTATTGATTTTGGATTTAGTGCAATATGCATACTCGGGACATTACGATCAAAAGCTGTTGCGTAAAATAAGCTTTATATACGGCTTGGATTATGCAAGATATTACTTGCAGATTCATATTGCAACCAAGATTGTCTATATGACAATATTTGAAATCTTGATTTGTTTTATCGGTTTTTTAGCGGAGCCGGAACCTGCATATTTATTGGCTTTATTGATCTCGCCGGTTGCCGTATTTTTTCTTTGCGATCGGGTGTTGGATGAAAAGGGTGAAAAAAGACTGCAATCTATGAAAAGGGACTTTCCGGATTTTGTAGGAAAAGTGACATTGTTGATGGGTGCCGGGTTGAATGTCCGCCAGACGTTCGAGAAAATCGGCTCGGATGTGATCAAGGACACCCCTTTGTACGTCGAGGTGAAAAGGACCGTATCGGAATTGCAATCCGGTAAATCGGAAATAGAATGCTATCAAACATTTGCCGAAAGGATCAAGATCAAGGAAGGTAACCGCTTTGCCGGTATCATCATTCAAAACATTCGTATAGGAGGTGCGGCAATGTTTCGGGAATTGGATCATTTGAGCGAGGAGTGCTGGAGTATTCGGAAAAGCAATGCAAACCGCTTGGCTGAACAAGCGCAAACCAAACTGACTTTTCCCATGATATTGATGTTCATTGCAGTGCTCATAGCTGTTATGGCACCGGCATACTTTTCTATGAAAGGAATATAAAAAAGATTTACTAAAGATATAAGGAGGAAAGAAAATGTCAAGATTTCACCAAAGTGTAAGGTGTACAAAAGAGAAAAAGGTTTTTGAACGAAACAAATTCATGGGTGTTTTAAAGGATAACCGGGGGATCAATACAGTGGAAATTATTATTATCCTTGCTGTTTTTATCGGTTTGATTCTTTTGTTCAAGGATTACATTACGGAATTCCTACAGAAGATCTTTAATGACATTGATGATAACACCGACAGCATATTAAATGTCATCATGCCGTTAGTCCGGCGATAAATTCGGAATGTGACGACTAAAGGAGATCATCAAATGCGTGACAAGGTGATAGGAAATCAAGGTTCAACCACTGTAGAAGCGGCTCTTTTATACCCGATCATATTATTAGTGATCATATCTTTGTTGATTGCCGGAACAGTTTGGTACCAAAAGACCTATTTCAAGTCGGTTGTTTATGATTGTGTCCAATCGGTTGCGCTGTCTGTAACAAAAAGCCCGGATATAACAGTCTTTACAACGGATTTATTTCTTCCCGGAAAGATTGAACGAGATGATCCGGTCCAAAATCAGCGGGAACATTCATAAAAAGTTGAACCGTTTCGTGATATATCCTTTCAATGAACAATCAACACAGATCAGGACGAAGGTCATAAACCGATTGTTCTACAAACAGCTTGTTGTGGAGGTGGAAACCGGTTGCAAAGTCCCTATGGGATTTTTGTTCGGTGAGACAGACGAAATCGGTCTCCTGCTGTTCCGGGAGCAAACCTCGGTGATTATTCCGGACACATCGGAACTGTCATGGCATATGGACATGGTGGACGATTCATTAAAGCGATTCGGTTTAAAAGATAAAACCGATCAATTGCTACAGGAACTTTTACGACCTATAAAAATTATATTGGAAAAAATGCATTGACCAAGCAACCAAAAAGAGGGAGTATGGAAAAAGAGATCTGTCAACTTAATATAAGGCAAAAGTGCAAAGGATCTGTCACAGTGTTTCTAGCAGGTATTTTGGCCGTAATCATCACCTTTACCGGCTGTATGATTGATTATACGCGGATCAAAATGGCACAGGTTTATGTCAATCGTGCATGCGATGCGGCTGCTTATTCCGTTTTGTCAGGGTATTCGAAGGACTTGGAAGAATCTTACGGTCTTCTGTCGTTGTATGGCGGAACATGGTTGGAAAGCAAAGGTGATATGGCGTTACGTGTTATGGAAAACAACCTGAACATCACAACGAAGGGGATGGATTTATTTGACTTTAAGATAGAGGATAGCAATGTAACGCCCATGGTACATTTTTTGTATCCTGATACCATGAAAAGTCAAGTGGTGTCCTTTATGAAGTACAGGGCACCGGTAGAGACGGTTCATTCTGTTTTTGAGCAATTAGACATATTGTCAAGATTAGGAGATACCGTCAAAGGAATGAACGTAAAAATCCGATTTGAAAAGAAAATCTACAAGATCGAGAAAAGTCTGTTAAGGCTTGAGGAGATCACGGACAAGCTATCGAAATTTAATATGGTTCGAGTAAACGGACTGACCTTGCTTCAAGCATATAAAACGCTCTTCGGTTTGCGAATCTCCATGGAATGTATTCAGTTTGTTCTAAATCAAATGCATCAAGTTAACATTCGAACAGAGGATGATTGGTCAACTGTAAAAGACCAAATTGACTCTTTAAACGGATGGGCAGGTACATTGGCACTGTGTGGAGCGGGTATGGTTACGAGAATCCAAGTTCCGGACAACCCGCCGGATACGGACAAGGATCGAATAAAAGTCATTACACAACTGCAAAGACAAGCTCAAGGATTGATTAATGAGACGGTACAATCCTACAGTGGCCTTGATCGTTCATACAAAACGATGCATTCTGAAATGACCAACATGCTGATTTGCACCATATATGATTGTGATGAAGCAATTACCTTGTGCAACGAAATATCCGTCAAGGCTAAAGAGGCGAAACATCTTGCACAGGAAGGGGCGGAAGTGTTACAAGAAGACCAATCATTAGCAGGACAAGAGATGAAATTGGAATTTGAAAAGGTCTTGAAAGCGCTTCGTGTGGATGATACAGGAACCATTATAAAAAACGTCACGGAAAACAGAAACGGTCTGACACGGTTGTTATCCATGGTAAACTGTCTGCCGACGGATGTTTATAACGTATTCCATTCTGCGAACACGATGGATGTTAATTTGATTTTACGAAGTGGGGGAGATAAGATTGATTGTTTCAAAGAAATCCTTGAAAGCTATAAGGACAAGGACATCTTATTCAACTACCCAAAAAAGCCGGAACAAGAAGGGGGCTCGAATGACACGAGCTCAGACCCGAGGAGTAAAGTGAAAGATGATGTAAAGCAGGTAACCTCTAAAAACAACGGGAAAGACTATGTGACGATTGGCAGGCAAGAAGGTGAACCGGAAGATATGTTAGATGCGCTGCCGTCCCGATTGATGAAAACCATGGTGAATCAGGCATGGATGTTTGTTGGTGATGAAGCGGATTTTAGCGAAGATGACACCGAGGGAACACCGGAGAATGGTTTGGAGGCGGCATCGAATCTTCTTGCCGGATTTAAAGATATTGCATCAAGAGGTTGGAATGATTTGATCGAAGAAATCTATTTCAATGAATATATCTTACAGGTGATGAAAAATTGTGTGACCGGAAGTGAGGATGCCGGGAAGAAAGCAAATAAAGCAGAAAAAGGCGATATGGCACGAAAAGACTATTTGGATATTCGGGGGAACCTGTTATCTGACGGAACTTCATACTTCAAGGAAGGGGAAGTGGAGTATGTCTTGGTGGGAAACGCATCTGAATCGGTGAATATAGCCGCTGTAAAAAGCGAAATATTAGCCATACGATTTGCCATGAACTTGTTAGGAGCATATATGGACAAGGAAAAGTCCGCTATTGCAAGCTCCATAGCCGTTTCCATGGCCGGATGGACGGTGGCAGGTGTTCCTTTGTTAAAAACATTAATTATGTGTGCCTGGTCATTAGCAGAGTCTGTGACGGATATTATCAAATTAACCGATGGAAAAACCGTTCCCTTTTACAAAACGGACTTTTACTTGGATTTCGGTTTGTCGGATATCGGTAAAACGATTGAAAATGTCATTGAGAAAGCAACGGAGGAATCATTGGAGAGTGTTGAAAAAAGTGCCTTGGACAATGGAAAGGATTTGCTGTATAAGATAGCAGAAAATGTGGTGGATGAATATCTGTTGGAAAAAGGTTTCTATACGGTGTCCGAAAATTTATATGAACAACTTGAATGGCAACGAACGGAAGATGAACATGACTCGGATCGGGTTTTTCCTGTGATCCGAAATTACATCTATGAATGGTTGCAGGGAAAATACAATAGCCAAATCGAAGGTATGACTGACAAGATCAATGATTTAGGGGAGAACATGAAGGAAACCATAATGGAAAGCTTGGAAGTTCAACTCGATGAGCATAATCCCACCGGGTTGTACCGGAAAATCACCGTGTACTTGGAATCAATCAACAAGAATTTAGCGGATATAGCAGGTTCTGCGGTAGGTTCTTTATTCACTTATGATGTTTTAGTGGAGTCATCCGGACAATCCGGAACGAGCATGTTGCCTTTGTCATACAACGATTATATGAGATTGTTGTTGCTTTTACAAGGAAGTGACAAAACCCTCTATCGGACATTGGACTTGATACAACTGAACATGCAGAAGAATGACCACAATTTTTATATGTCAAATCAAAATACTTTTGTCACGGTTAAGGTTGAAGTTTCCATTCCCTATTTATTCCCAACAGGAATATTCATCAATGATGATTCGAAAGATCATAGTAAAAAGCGACATATCATAAAAGCCAAAGCGGTGAAAGGATATTAAGATTCGATGGTTAGAAAGATCAAATCCACAAAAGGCAGCTTGACCGTGGAAGCGGCTCTTGCATTACCCTTGTTTATACTGGCGATTTATAGCCTGCTGTACATTATGCAAATGGTGATGACTCACAACACTATGCAGTCTGCATTGACAGCAGTGGCATATGAAACAGGACAATATGTAACGGCATATACAAAAACAGGGATCGATGAAGAAGCTGAATTAGCTTTTAATATGGTTTATCGATTGATCACAAACTTGAATGGAGATGACACAGGTAATGAAACCGATCTTTTTCAATACGACAAACCGGTATCCACCTTTTTTGTATCTGTACTCAAGCAAAGTGTCCAAAGCGGTGTAGCAAATGTTGTCTTTCGAGATATGATCCAAAAGTATTTGGTATCAAACGGAAATGCAGAAAAGACCTTATTGACCGGGCGAGTGGTGAACGGATTGAATGGGCTGGATTTTTCCGACTCGGAAGTTCTTTCGGACAGAAGAACCATCAAACTTGTGATGAGTTACAAAATACAACCGGAGATCAAGATCGGGAACATTACTCAATTCAATATGCAAAATATTGCAATGATCCTTCCTTGGCAAGAAGGTCAAAATGCATACAGCGAAACCGGGGCATTTAGCGCATGGGTTGATTTGAAGCCTATCGAAAGAGGGAATTACATCATGGAACAGGAGGTTGCTCAGATATTTCATGAAAACAAAGATAAGGAGATTATTGTTCTAAATGGAAAGGCTTTTAAGGTAGGTGTCTTACGTGATCATGAAAATATATTTCAAGAGATTGTTAATATAAGGAGCATTGATTTCTCGTTGGCATCTTATCAAAACGAGGATGTTTTTCTTGAAACAATCATGAATGAGATTGATGAGGTCAGCCTACCGGAAAGATATATAGATGTCCTGTCCCGCAGAATGATCCGAATGGATGGTAATACCAAAAGGATTATGATTTTAGTTTTGCCGGAAGGGAAAGCAAACTTAAATAAAGGTCTGAACCTGTGTTATGAATATGCCATTGAGCAAGGAGTACACTTTGAGGTCAAATATGCATATGGCCGACCTATGTATGAGATGGGGAAATTTAAAAAAGGAGAGTCAGAAGATGCAACGAATGGAAAACCGATTCATGAAAACAATACGGATATGGTTCATTAATAAAAAATCGATTCAAACTGCAGCGGGGATCCTTGCTATTGCCATGTGGATTGGATTTGCTTTAACAAGTAATGAATGGTACATAGACACAGTACTACGGATGCTAGGCCTTGCTTTTCTAGGTTTTGGGGCGGTACAGGATTTGGTTGAACGTAAAATTTATACCTATGTATGGATGTTCCATTTTCTATTTCAAACAGCAGCTTTTTTTACAAACGGGCAAAACAGCATGATGGATCTATTGCATGTCGTAGGTTTTGGAATCTCAATGTTAACATTGTATTTGATCATGAAAAAGCACATCGGATTTGCGGACATCATGGTTCTGCTTGCACTGCCCTATGGGTTCGGTCTTCAGACTACTGTGAAAACTTTACTGATATCAAGTTTGCTTGTTCTGATCAGCGGGATGATCAAATCGGTGGTCAAAAAGGCTTGGATGAATGAAGAAGTGCCTATGATTCCTATGATCTACACAGCGTTATTTTTTTTACAAGTATTCGGGAAAACGAATTAGCAGAAAGGGGTGTGTTGCTTGGCTGGCCAAGTGAACAATATGGGAAAAAAACTATCGGATATGTTTAATATCACTTACACAAATTCGGTGACATCAAGTCATGTTGTGTTTTCAACGCAATCGGACACCGCATTTTACACGCATCATTTGGAAATGATAACATTCAATCAGAAGGCTCTAAAAACCATCATTCCTCCTGATTACAGGAAACGGGATAATCTATTAGACTTCTTTTATGAAATTACTTCCAAAATAACATTAACGGATTATTTGTTGAAAAATGTGCTGACTAAAAAGGATGTTATGCACATTCTTTTGGCAATAGCGGAAACACTAGATCAATGTGGAAGTTACCTCCTATCGGCAGATAAGTTCATCCTTGATACCGACTATATCTATCTTGACACAAACAGTGAATCGATTTGTTTAGTATATATTCCTTTAAAGGAAACCTTTGATGCAATCACTCAATTTAAAAACTTTCTCATTAACTTTATATCCGTGAAGGCTAAGATATCCACTGACCAAAATGATAATTACACGCAACGGATATTGGAGTTTATGAAAGATGACCATATCACCATTCATAGCATCAAGGAAATGCTTAATCAATTAGATCGCAAACCTGCTGTATCAGGCCAGCAGAACAGGACATTTCAAAATGAAGAAAGGGATGAAGGTTTGACTCTCGATTATATACCCAACAATAAATCGATTGAAAAGAATAAAAAGAAAATTTTTAAAAAACCACCGGTCACACCGGGTAGGGAAGATATTAGAATACCGAAAGGGTGGATAGATCATCATGAAAACAAACCACCGGAAAAAGAGCATAAAGATAACACCGTGCAAGGGCATATGATTTGGTTCATACTTGGATTGATTGTAATATCTTTGATTCTTGGAATCGTGTTGATTGCAGTTAAAGGGGGAGATCAAAAAGGCTTTCAAATTCTAGGCTTGATCGTTGTTTTCACCGGAGTCAGTTACATTGCGTGTAAAAAATTTGATGTATTGGACATGGTAAAAAAGAATAATGGGAAACCAAACCAAAGAAAGCTTGTAAAACAAGTTAAAGACAAACCAAAATCAAATATTGAAACCCATGATAAAACTGTGTCAAGACAAAGGCAAATCAATATCCCTATCCCTGTTTTCCAGTTTTCTAAAAATGAGAACGAGGATAATAAGATTGAAGCACCAAATACACAAGACAAAGTAGCAAGCCTTGATGCTCAAAGAACAACACCTTCTTCTGTTGTAACGGAGCGGGGAGGACAAATGAATACAGTGGTACTGAGCAATAACAAAAGAAGGTTGTTGTACTTGGTCAAAACCAGTACCGACTCAAAAATATTCGTCAATACAACACCTTTTGTATTGGGGAGACTCAAAGAATTTGCTGATTATGCCATCAATAATCCTGCAATAGGTAAGTCTCACTGCGAGATCTCTTATGATGACAATGATGTTTATGTAAAAGATTTGGATTCTAAAAACGGTACATATATCAATGATATTAAACTCAAATCTCAAAAACTTGTTCCGGTACAAGACGGGGACAGACTCACTCTGGCAAATGAAGGTTATGTTATTAAGTGTCAATAACAGTTGCGAAACTCTTTTGCATATTGTATGATACTGAACATACATCCTCAATTTGTTATTTAGGAGCATAAAAAAATGAATCAATCGGTGATCGGCATGAACAAAACACGTGACTTTTTTTCAATGAAGAAAGACTCTCCCCTCATCATGAAAGAATTCGGATTCTATTCCATGGATCGGTGGGCTAAAGAAGGGCATATCGACAAGCAAAGATTGAAAGACCCACAATATCTGAGGGACTTGTTCGGGTTTGATGCCCCCGGTGAAGCTTCTTTAAACAGTCTCGGTTGGTGCGAAGCAGCATTTTACCCTGAATTCGAAGTCAAGGTGATTGAGGATAGGGGAAAATATGAGTTAGTACAAGACCATGCCGGAAGAT
Source organism: uncultured Clostridia bacterium (assembly GCA_937894465.1). Taxonomy (GTDB): domain Bacteria; phylum Bacillota; class Clostridia; order JAAYHZ01; family JAAYHZ01; genus JAAYHZ01. Next base: position 2,987 of record CALCRE010000112.1, on the reverse strand, counting down.
ATGTCCTGTATTTTAAAGGCAGACGGGACGGTTTTATGCCGGAATATGTGGATCACCCTGTAAAAGACATGGATACTTGGAAGGCGAATTGTGAATGGCGTATGGATCCTCTTGCTCCCGGGAGAGAAAATCTTTTGAAAAATGATTTGTCTCGCGCAAAAAAAGCGAGGGATCAAGGCATGTTTATCACCCAGAGGGTGATTGGCGGATACATGTATTTGCGTAGCTTAATGGGACCTGAAAAAGTTCTTTACATGTTTTATGATGATCCGGATTTGGTTCATGCATGTATGAGAAAATGGTTTGAGTTGGCTGACTATGTTACGGCTTACTTTCAAAAAGATATCACCATTGAACAGTTATTTCTTGCAGAGGACATCTGCTATAACCACGGATTATTGATATCTCCTGATATGATGAGGGAATTTTTGTTTCCCTATTACAAACAGCTGATTGAGAATATGAAGAAACGTCAACCGGATCGATCCAAGCATATGTTTATTCAAATTGATACAGACGGTTTTGCGGAACCTTCCATTGATATATATAAAGAAATAGGGATGGATATCATGAGCCCCTTTGAAGTTGCATCAGGTTGTGATGTATTGCGAACTGCAGAAAAGTATCCGGATCTTCGAATGACCGGTGGTATGGATAAACAGGTTTTGGCAACCACAAAAGAAAATATTGATAAAATGGTGGATCGGATATGTCCTGCAATGAAGAAAAGAGGCGGCTATATCCCGACATGCGACCATGGTGTGCCGGAGGAAGTCAGCTTTGAAAACTATATGCACTTTAGGAAAAGGTTATTGGAGTATTCCGTTTGAAATTAATCTTCTTCCAATATGAATTCCGACAGTAAGAACCCAACGTTAGAGCCGAAGTTTTCTTGAAGAATTGCTATGTCTTCAAAGATATGAGTTTATCCTTTTTTTGGAACACTCATAACAAACATTGATTGGGCATATTTAAAATTGGATACCAGATTGGATTTACCGGATGCATTTGCTCCGAAAACTGCTGCAAACTTTAAAATCTTTAATTTGTCAACATCAAATACCCGCTCGGATTTAAATGATAGAAAATTTCCTACACTGAATCGAACAAACATATCAATAACCTCGCTACTGTTGCATGAAAATATCACGTAGGTACATAAACAGACAAAAAAGCACAACAATCTACATTTAACATTAATGGTAAAAAAATATGGTATAATGTTCGCATACAAAAGAGAGGAAGATATACGAATGAAAAAGATACTTTGTGTTTTACTTGCAGTAGTGTTGTCAATGTCACAGATACCCCAAACAGCAAAAGCTGAAAATTTAATGACGGATGTTGTTGGAAATGAATGGTTTGCCGATGATGTTCGATTATTGATAGAAATGGGAATCATCAACGGTTTTCCTGATGGGTCTTACCGCCCGAATGAGCCTTTTAGAGTGGACGAATTTCTAAAAGCATTGGTCTTGGCATTACATTATGAACCTACTCAAACAAACAGTGGCTATTGGGCACAAGGATACATCGACACTGCAAAATCCCTGTATTGGCTGGAATACATCAGTAATGAAGGAGGATTAAAAAATTATTCCGTCCCCATCACAAGAGAGCAAATGGGAGTTGTCCTTTACCAAGCCGCAGAGGACATGCCGGGTGTTCAGATGAATGGTAATGAAGTCAACCTTATGTACAAGATGTCTGAATACTCAAGGGGAATATGGATCGACCAGGCGCCATCACGTGAAATGGATTACTCGTATCATTACTTAATCACTATATACGGATTAGGGATCATAACAGGATATCCTGACGGGACATTTGGAAAAACTAATCACCTAACAAGAGCGGAAGCGGCCGCTGTGTTAGCAAGAGTCGTAGACCCCTCCAGAAGAATTTACCCTGATGTCGGCTTCACACCACCGCAGACAGGTAGGGTAGAAACTGAGGGAATAACATTCGACTATGACAAAGATTTAATTCGAGAAGAGACCGAAAGCAGTGTTAATTATTATATGAGCAAGGACAAGCAAACAGAGTTTGTATTATTACATTTTCAATCTTACCAAGTTTCAAGTGATGGAATTGTAAAATTCTATATGCCCGATTTGCCGGATGGGTTTGAGGCATATAGCACAGTTACTGTAAACTACAAACAGAATGTTGTCGGTGAAAATATAAATCCTAAAAATTTTAAACAAAGGCTCTATAGCACTTCGGGGAATGTACCACCTCTAGAGGGTGGTAAGTGGTATGGATATGAGACAGGGAAGAAATCTGAAGAGATGGAGTTTATATCAATGAGTTATGTTATATCTTACGAAGAATATTACGGGAAAAATTATACTTATAACATACATTTCTATTATGAATTCCCTGGTGATAGATATCAACAATACGATGAAAATATGGGGAAAATTGAATACAAAGAACTCAGGAGGTAGACAATTATGAGAAAATTCTGTTTCTTTGTGTTTGTCTTGCTTGGTATGTTACTCATACCTTCGATCACCAAGGCAGAGCAAAATTTAGGAAGAATCACGGCGCCTTGGTATACTGAAGTATGGCATCATTCCGGTGGTTACTGGTCGGGTAACATTAACAAAACTGTTTATGACTACCAGATAGGCGATCTAATTGAGAATCCATCGGCATCAAATAATTTTACAAATCAGATTAGTAAACAAGTAACTATTATAAAACCATTTACAACAGAATTAAGCAAATATCTTGATGAAGGTGGAAAATTAGATGAGGTTACCATAAACATAATAAATGGAAACAAAAAGACATTACAACATTTATATCTAGATGGTTCCTTTCATTATGAATTGAATGTTCACGATCGTAATTTAATCGCTACATTTAAACCGTATTACAAATTAAAAAGCACGAGATATTTTTTAGACTTTGATATGCCTGAACCATCCTATGACTGTGACTACATTAAGTTCTCCATCTACCACAAGAGAACAAATCAG
>CALCRE010000111.1 GCA_937894465.1 uncultured Clostridia bacterium | reverse complement strand
GACAGGTTTTAAACTCACAATCTCTATACATCCCGGTGTATTCCTCCGGATGGTTATTTAACCAAGGTGAATGAGGTGCCGTATAGTTTATACTTAAATAAAAGGGTTTGCCCCCATGAGCTTTTTCAATAAATTCAATGGAATCATCTGTAATCAAGTCGGTCACATATAAAGGATCTCTCACGATAACACCGTCTCTTACCATGGGTGCGTTGTAATAAGGGCCACCGCCTGAAGCATGGGCATACCAGTGATCATAACATTTCGGGGGAACCAAGCTGTTTCCCAAATGCCACTTACCTGAATGTCCACATATATAGCCGTTGTCTTTCAATATGTCCACATAGGTGGTCTGATTCTCCAGAAAGTTAACTTCTGAGTATTCTTTATCCTTGCTTGTAATCCAATCATGGACACCATGCTGAGAAGGTATTTTCCCGGTCAATATGGATGCTCTAGCCGGTGAACAAACCGGCGAAACACAATAAAAATTGTCGAAGAGGATTCCGTTTGCTGCCAGATCGTCAATATTAGGTGTGATGATTTCTCCGTTTCCGGCACACCCCATTGCCCATGAACCCATATCATCCGCCATGATCATAACAATATTCGGACTTTTTATTGACATAGAATACTCCCTGATTGATATTTATTATTTGTTAAACTTATGTACCGCATCTATCATTGCCACGATGTTTTCTACAGGAGTCTTTGCTTGGATATTATGGATCGTATTAAATACATAACCGCCGTTTTTTGCAAAGATCTCTAACCGCCCAAGGACTTGACGCCGCACATCTTCTTTAGATCCAAATGGCAGGACTTGTTGCGTGTCGATTCCGCCGCCCCAGAAAATAATCTGCTCCCCATACTTGTCCTTTAGCTCCTGCGGATCCATTCCTGATGCCGAGCACTGCACAGGATTAAGTATGTCAAATCCCGATTCGACAAACAGGCTAATGAACGGTTCTATGGCACCACAGCTATGCTTGAATGTTTTCCACTTGGTGTTTTGCTTAATCCAATTGTTCATCTTCTTGTAATAGGGCATGTACAATTCTTTGAATGCGTCTGCAGAACAAAATGTGCTTTGTTGTGTTCCAAAATCCGTACCACATAAAAACACAACATCTATATATTCCCCCAAAACTTTATTCAAAGATTTAAGGTTCTCCAATGCAATATCCGTTTGTCTTTCAAAAATCTTGTGTAAATAGTCTTGCCTTGTAACCGTTGAAATATACCATTCGGTAATATCCCGAATCCCTTTTGGATTCTTTAAAAAAGGACCCGGAACCAAAGCAATATCCCCTATACCGGTGCCCCCAAAGTTTGCAATGACTCCTTTACCCGTTTGATGGGCTTTTATAGCTTCTCCTTGGAAGTATTTTATATTCGATTCACTCAACAGCTTGAATTCTTCTAGATTATCCTCCGGATCTAAAGCATCTTCATCAATATCAGGTTGACGTATAATGGAATCAAAATAATATCCGCCTTTGGGTAACTTACCGGAAGGGGCTACACTTGTATCTCCCTCAGGATAAACATATGTGTTTCCATCTTGATCAACGGTGGTGTTAAAACCTCCTGCGATTAAAACCGTTTGTCCGCTTTCCAATCGCCATTCCTTCCAATTATCATTGGGTATTCCAAACATATTATTTTTACCTGAAATCCCTATAACATCGATGCCCATTGCATCCATCAAGTCGGAATCAACATACCCCAACAGTTGGTAAGGCTCCCAAACCTTGATGGGCTTTTTCTCAAGCCCGTAATATTCTCTGAGTTGTTCCACACAAGATACATGGATCCCGGTAACCGAGGTCCCGCTAAAATCCACAGGAACCTTATCTTCTTTATGATTGAGTGCATTAATTAATCTATTTCTTGAATTCATTTTTATCACCTTTGCTTTGCCTTATTACGTACATTATATCTTATTTTCGGATAGCAACCACCATTGCATTTTGATTTTTCTTCCTATATGATGAAATAGATCAATCCCTACTCTTTTGCATATTGGAGGTATAGTGTGAAAAATACAGTTACGGCTATACAATTTGAGTCCGTTCTAAAGCCTACTATAGTTGAATTGAAAAAAAAGGCTCTTTTGCCCCATCAAGTAGGTATAAAAACCATTGCTTCTTCCCTATGCAATCATTCCGAAATGAGGAGTTTTTTTGGAAGCGAAGAACCCGGGTACGGGTATCAATATCCTATGGAACCAGGGCAACCCGGGCACGAAGCTGTAGGAATAATTGAGGACATCGGAGCTGCAGTAAGTACATGTAAGCCCGGTGATCTAGTGGTTGTGACCGGTCATGGCGGAGACGAATGTCACCGTTCCTACATCATCAAGGATGCCTCTTGCGTTGCCCGTATCACTCCTTTTGACCGGGATCCTTTACATGCGTCCATTTTAGAAATGTTCGGGTGTGCTTACCATTGCGTGAAAGCACAGTTATTAGGTGGTGATTATGATAACAAAAAGGTTGCTGTTATCGGGTTAGGCGCAATCGGTTTGTGCACCATTCAGTTATTACGAATGTTTCCCACGTCGGATATAACGGCGTTTGATTTATCTTTGGATAAGATAAAACTTGCAAAAGACTTTGGAGCAGACCAAACATTCCTTATAAACCCGGAAAGAAACTACGATGAACTCTTTAAACACATCGGATTGTTTGATGTTGTCATTGAGTGCTCCGGGCACAAGAGCGGACATGCCCTTGCATACGCACTTTGTGGCAAAACCCTCATATTCACCAGCTATTGCAAAGATCCTGTTCCTGTACGCCAATCCATGTGGTTTAACCGAAATACCACCATATACAATCCCGGTATTTTAACCATAGAGGATTTAAAAGCGGTTGCTGCTTTATATAATAAAAAAATGATTGATCCTTCTCCTTTGATTACAAAGGTGATCACTCCGAACGTGGATGCATACACTCAAACCATTTATGAGATTAAAATGGGAGAAATCATCAAAGCATTAATGGATTGGAGACAATTGTGAACTTAGCAATAGATACATATAGCTTCTTTATAAACTTTGGACGGCATCAATACAAACCTTCAAATCCCTGGACACTGACCCGTTATTTTGATTTTGTCATTGAAAACCGGCTTAACGGCATTCATATGGATCCTGCCCATTATGATCCGGTGAAAGATGTGCCTATACTGGATCATTTTTGCAAAGAAAACAATCTATATATCGAGTTGGGTGCAATGGAAATCCTGTCGGATGATTTTATGGACTACTTCAAAGCCGCTCATATAACCGGATCTAATATTTTAAGAACATTTATCGGTGGCTCTCCAGATGACGATCCGGCTGTGATGAAAACTAGAATTACCAAATCAAAAGAAAATCTCTCACATATATTACCTTTGGCTGAAAAATATCAAATAAAAATTGCTGTAGAAAACCATATCGATGTAACATCCGACGAGTTGGATTGGTTGATTGATTTTGACAGCCCGTATATCGGTATTTGTTATGACAGCGGTAATTTTGCAGCAATGAATGAAAACCCTGTTAAAGCATTAAAGCGATTCAAAGATCGTATCTTGTGCACGCATCTAAAAGATGTCTGTCCGAAAGAAATCTATCCGGATGCACCGTTCTTTGGCCTTGTTGGAAAACAAGTGCAGTTTTGTGCATTGGGAGAAGGCATCTTGCCTATTCAAGCGATTCTATCCAAATTATTAGCGGTAAAAGGTAAAGATACGCATATCACTTTGGAGATTCCCACGCCTGTGCAAAGCTCTCTTTCCCAAGCCTCCTTGTTACAACAAGAGGTTGACAATGTGTTAAAAAGTATAGAATATATAAGAAGAGGAAAGCCAAGAATTATGGATGGAAAGAAAGGCGACAACAATTAGGTGAATTATGAGTAAAGTATTTACAATCGGGCATTCTAACCACACCTTTGATAATTTTCTACAATTACTGCAAAAGTATGATGTCAATTGTGTCTGTGATGTCAGAAGCACACCGTTATCAAGGTTTGCAAGTCAATTTAACCGTGAGAGGTTAAAAAGCTCATTGCAAACCCAAGGAATCTCATATATATTCTTTGGCAATGAATTCGGCGCAAGGCGAAAAGAGGAAGATTTATATACCGATGGAATTGTGGATTTTGACAAGGTGGCAAAAACAGATGTTTTTTTAAACGGTATCAAGAGAATTCAAGACGGTATAGAAAAAGGTTATAGGATTGCTTTCATGTGTGCAGAAAAAGATCCTCTTGATTGCCATAGGACTCTCTTAGTCGCTCGGAAATTAACTACCATGGGGATCAGTATAGAACACATTCTTTCGGATGCATCTGTGAAAACCCAACAACAAATAGAAAAAGAGCTATTCATCAAATACTGTCCGAACCAAAGTATCCTTGGTTCATTAGACACTAGTGCACCAATAGATTTGTTAGATATGGCATATCGAAAAGCCAATGATAAAATAGGTTATAGAAAGGTATTAAAGTGATCTATAAAACAAAACATCTTTATATTTATGGCTGACCAATACAGAGGGGATATGGTGCCACCTTTTAATCGATGCTTGACTCCTATTCTTGATCGATTCTACAAAGAAGGTGCGGTATCTTTTACAAATGCTTATTGCCCCTCACCTCATTGCTGCCCTTCCAGAGCAACAGTCCACACCGGGCTGTATCCAAGCCAACACGGCGCTTGGAACAATGTTAATGTGGGAAATGCATTATCCCAAGGATTAAACGACGGAGTTACCACATGGGGAAATATTTTATCCGATTTCACACATTCCCCTTATGGCTCGATATCCCGGTATTACCGACAGAAGAAGCATCCAGAACATTGATCAAGTGGTCTCCCTAGCGGATATTGCTCCTACATTTTTAGACATGGCAAATATACCGTATGAAACCGACCACTTCACCGGAAAAAGTCTCATGCCGCTTTTAAAAGAAGATCCTTTGGCTATTCGAAATCATGTCAATGAAATTTACACCCAAACAATATGGAAACGAGCTTTATGGGATACAAAGGTCCGTGATGACATCGGAATGGAAATATGTTTACAACGGATTTGATTATGACGAGTTGTACTATTTAAAAGAAGACCCCAATGAGATAAATAACGTGGTGAATAACACTGAGAATAGGACAATATTACGGGAACTTTCAAAAAAGTTATGGCTCTTTGCATTCAAGACAGACGACACCTGCATCAATCCATACATCATGGTTTCCCTTGCAGAGTTCGGGCCCGGTATCATTTTCGAAACAATCGATAATCAGTAATTATATAAACAGCAGATCATGCAAAGATCTGCTGTTTATCATTATTCCGTTCCTTACACAAACTTCGCAAATATTACACGAAAACCCGATGGGGCTATGGTACTATAGAGATATCAAAGGAGTTTTCAAATGTACAAAATCGGAGAATTATCAAAGCTTTGCAAGGTATCGGTTAAGACATTACGATATTATGAAAGAGAAGGGCTTCTCATTCCGGACGAGGTGGATACCTTTACAGGTTATCGGTATTATTCCCCTTCTAAAATCGATGAATGCAACAAGATCCTCGCATTAAAAGAGCTTGGGTTTACATTGGATGAAATCAATAAACAACTTAAAGTCACACATTCATCTGATCTATTGGATATCATCCGTCATAAAGAGAAGGAGTTGCTTGCGGCAAAAATTGAAATTGAACACAAGCTAAACCGGTTAGGTTCTTTGAAAGAGATGATCGCAAATAGGGATGAAAAAATGTTTAATGTCATTATCCAAAAAACTGATTCCTTACGAGTTGCATATCAAAGAAACATTTTTCACCATAAGGAAGACGCTTATCAAACCATCAAAAAAATGCACCTTGTAGTCCCCTCATCAATCACAGGAAGAAGAAGTGTTCTAATAAATTATGCATCCGAATATACCGAAAATGATTTTGATATTGCTGTAGGAGTTGAAATAACCGGGCCTCTTTCCGAGGGATGTGAATTTGCAGATAAAATATTAAAATTTGACCTTGAAACAGCTAGCTTGGTTTGCAACAAAGACGAGTTAGATGAAGCATATCTATATATCCATAAATACATACATGAAAACAACTGCCAAATAGCCGGGCCATTTTATGAGATGTTCCATCAAGATGGCACAATAGAACTAAAAGTACCGGTAGGTATTCTGTCCAAAACTAAGAATTCCCGAATCCGGGATAACACCAAAATAGCTTTTCAAAATGATCCATTGGTCATCGGACGTTGGGAATTGTATGATCTTTTACCGTCAAGAGATTTCTTTAGTACCGAGAAAAAGAATTTTACAGGACGAAAGACCCTCAAGGAACTGTACTTTTTACCCGAGGGAGATACTTATTGGTGTTACGAATGGACAAAGGGATACTTAATCACAAGTTTCGGGAATGGGGCAAGACAATTAAACAAATATACGATCGAACAAGTAGATAACAAGGCATATATGTTTATAGAAATGAAATCCAGCAGGTATTATTTATATAACGGCCTGCCTGATATTTGGGTCTTTGTTCAAACGGATCATAAAATGTATAAAAAAGATGAGATACGAATTCGAGATAATACAAATATGCCGTTTATACACGATGAACAAGTACTCGGACAATGGACGGTGTGCGATTACGTAGATGAAATACAATTGTTTTCCCCAAACGTTCCCCCTCGTTATCCGAAAAACGTTTTGTATTGGAGAACAGTTGAATTTGTACAAACAGGTAATTGCAAATTACAATTTACATCTGACCATATATTTGAAAAGCCTCGGTTCACCTGGACCAAGTCATATATACTTGATCATGAAACAGAGGTTGCTCAGGCGTATGAAATCAGGTCGATCAACGAAAGTGAATATCTTTTTGTAGAATGGAAAAGCGGCGATTATGTATTTGCTCGAAAAGAGCCGTCCTACTATGTATTCAAAAAAATCTAATCACATAAATACTGATTTAATTCTCTATTGACTCTCCCCTTGACTGTAATGTTACCTTTTAACTGGAAATAATCAATTCCTTATAGAAAGGGGTATTTTGAAAATGTATTGTAAGTCAAATCAGATATTCGTAATGATTCTTGTTATTGTTATGTTTTTTTTCACAGGTTGTGATTCCGCTGACAACAGAAGCCTTGAACCATCAATAGAAACAGTTGAAACCCGACCTGTGGAAGAAGCTTTACAACAAGTAGAGATTACGTTAGGCTTATGGGAAATTGGATCCAAACCGGGTCAATTGCCAAGTTTTAAGAATCAAGTGGATGAAATGCTGACAGTCTTAAACAACAAAGCCCAAGCAGACGGGTTAAATGTCCGGGTGAGTATTGAGTGGATTTCATCACCGATCGCCACCAACCTCATTGAGCAAGGCGTTGTGAACCGTTGTGACGCTTATATAGCAGGCTTTAGTCAAGTATCCATATTACAAGAACAAGGCTACTTGCGAGAAATAACTGATCTCATAAGAGAATACGCACCGACTTACTACAATATTATAACTTCCAACGGTCTTCTTGGCATGCTCATGGAGGATACGGAACATGAACCATGGTACTTTATGCCTACAAATTACGTCAATACGGATGTATATGCAGTCATGATGGAACGGTCAATTGCAGAAAAATATGACATCCAAATTTCAACACTTTCCGATTATGTGGAAGCTCTAAAGAAAATCAAAAGCGGAGGAGAACCGAAAAACCCGGGCTTTATATGGCCGGAGAATTGGATCAACGAATCCTTGAAAGAAGCCGGATACTATAGACACACCATTTTGAAAAATAGTCCTTTATTGTTGTGTAAGTACTGTGACACCGATTATTCCATATACCCTATATCCAATATGATCGAATATGAAGACGCATTGAAGAACTATATCAATCTGTACAAAGACAAACTAACGTATACTGCAAACGGTTCTTTGTTAGAATTAGCCCTTGGAAATACATATTCAACCCTAACACTAATGGGGAATTTTTTAACAGTGAAACACTCTTTCAGAAAAGATAAAGAATATGTCTTGTTCCCATTAAGCATAGATAAACAAAAGCAACATCTTCATGGTTGCGGCTTGGTCATCAATTCCTCTTGTGAAAACCCGGAACGAGTCTTGATGTTTCTCGAATGGATGTATTCCAGCCAAGAAAATATGGATATTTGGTGTTATGGAGGATTTCAAGAGGGTACCAATCCGTATTATACACTTGACGATAAAGGGAAAATATCCTATACACAAACCAATAATCCCTTTTATTCATGGATGGATACTGCCGGTCGCCTTGCTGTTTGCAATACAGATCACTTACGTGCACCTCATTATCTACCTGAAACCTATCTGGATGATTACAAACAAATCATTAACATGAAACTACAGGAAATGAAATTGGACCAATTTGAAATACCCTATAATGAAGGCTCAGTAGAATTTGATAAGTTCTTTGAGGTGCATAATCAATTATACCAAGATGCACAAAAGAGTAACACCATTTATCAAGAGGTTCTCCAAATCTCGACAAATCCAAATTTCGATATTCAAAATCATATCAACAAGATGAAGGATACAGGATTAGAAGATGCCGCCAAAGGTTTATCAAAACTTTTAAATGAAACAATCGATGAATAAATTATAAAAAAATATCCCTAACGGTTTTATACCGTTGGGGGTTCTTTTGTCACTCTAAGTGTCGTGTAATGCCGAAGCTTGCCTATAAGTACCGAAGTAAGGAGAGACTAAATGAGTTTATTTAATGCTATCAAAGGTGGAGAAGGGAAAAATGTTGAATTTAAAGAGGAAATACCAAGTGGGCAAGCAATTGCAAAAACAGTAGTTGCTTTTGCCAATACTGCCGGTGGCAAGCTCATAATAGGTGTAAATAATCTAGGTGAGGTGATTGGACTTAAACCGGATTTCGATATTCTAGAACTACGTTATATAGTTCCATCCATCATATATGACAACTGTTATCCTAACATACTCTTCGGATATATATACTACGACTATAAATGCAAAAACGATATTAGTAATAGAGGTATACAGAGGCAATCTACTTCCGTACTATCTAAAAAACCATGGAATACATGAAGGTGTCTATATCCGTATTGGTGCAACAAATCGAAAAGCAAGCTACATGAATATTTTAGAAAGACAACGGAAGAACATAAGTTATGATGAGATCATAAAAAATCTCATCCACTTAAGTAGCGAAATAAAAGGATTACAATCCCCAGAATAAAATCCAGTTGTAAGGCCAAAGGGTTAAAAGAACCGGGAATCTTGGAAAAGGGTGATTTTGTGGATGTGAGTTTGTACAGGGAAACAGCAAATACGATAGAACGCATAAGCGAAATTCCGGCACTATCATATCAAGAAGAAATGATTATAGAATATATAAAAACGCATGAACCGAATAACAACGAAAGAGGCGGTACCGGTTTTGAAAGTTGCCGAAAGACGTGCAAGAGCGATTCTTTCAGAAATGGTTGGTAAAGGTGTTCTTGAAAGAGTAGGAAGAACGACGAATACGCTCCCATAGAATAAGATAAAACACTCCCTACCGACTTTTATCTGCCGTTAGGGAGTGTTTTATTAATTTCTTAACCTTTACTAAGTTTAATCGCATCATGCATCTGCACAAAGAAATCGCTGTAACGTAGGGATTCGGGGATTCTTATCATACCGCACCACAAAGAAAGAGGCACTTCTTTACCATCCACAAGTATAGGTTTCCCGTTGTTTTCCAGTACTTTATCGGCTAATTTCCTAACCTCTTTTTCATCATATAAACCGGTAATCAATGCAAACTCGTCACCACCGATTCTCATCACAAGCATTTGGTCGGTTGAAACATGGTCTATTCTGTGTACCATCTCGAGAATCGCCATGTCTCCGGCTTTCCTTGATATTGCATTGATTTCGGACAAATTCCGACCATCAAAGCATAAAACGTAGCTTCCCTTTGTTTCCCTGAAAAAATCATACGCTTCACTCATATCCACTCTTTTTCGTGCCATATCCAGATCGTCTCCTTTTTTGTACTCGAATTTTCGTTTGGGAAACAAACCGGTAAATCTCCGTGCTTCTTTGAATTCCGACGGATTTATGTACCAAACTCTCTTAAACGCTCTTGAGAAGACTTCCATGGAATTGTATTGGTACTTCATTGCAACATCGGTGACACTCATATCTACTACAAGATCTTTAGCTGCCTGTGTCATTCTACGCCTTGAAATATAGTCTTTTATGCTAAGATCCAATGCGTAACGAAATAACTTCTCAAGAGAAGAAAGAGAAACATAACAATGGTTGGCAATATCATCGCGGGTAATGGGTTTGCACAAATTCTCTTCGATGAAATTGAGTGATTCGGTCAGAATCAAAAAATTTTTCACCACTGTCTCCTTCAAACAAATCAATACAACCTACAACCATTATATCGCTCCGGATGCCTTACCGCTTGATGATATGAGCACATTATAAAAAATCTATTTAGTAACAAGAGCAAGAACAACCACAATAATGATTGCTATTACAAAAAAGCTAAGTGCAAATATAGCTTGTTTTTTTGGATTTTCCACATATTCCCCTCCACTATCTTTAATTTTCTCGCGTATTCTCGTTTATTCTTAGAATTTCTCCTTTTATTAAAAGAGCTACCCACAGATATAACGCATTTGAATACTTTGTTTTCCTGACCTTGGTGGATTTGGGTGACTTCACTACTTGTTGCGCTTATTTTTGGCCTTGATTTCTCCACATCAACTCAGGTGGCATACCCTCCCATGCCTTGCTGGCTCATAACCTAAATTCCTTCGTTCTGCCTATCCGTGAGGTGGATGCCGGCTCTGCCCCTTTACTGGGTCGTCTCATACGCCCTCCTGGGGAATATTCCCACCGACTATCAGTTCTCTTTTTTCAAGGTGCTACATCTAAAGTACATTATCAAGTAGTTAAGTTGCAGCAGAGGTTGCGAAAATTAAAGCACAGGTATCCTAATATGAGTTCTTCTTTCTCTCAGTCATTTAATGAAAACAAATGAATTGACACAAAGTACCCAGACCTATGATTGCAGGTATAATTATATCATTCAATGTATCCCAATTTTCTAATGTCAGAATTTAATCCAATTATGACAAGTAGATCATTTTCTTTAATAACATAGTCAGCCTTAGGTGAAACATTGATCGATGAGTTCTTTTTTACAGCCATTACACTAATTCCGTATTTAACCCTAATATTTAAATCCTTTAGCGACTGATTCACCCATTTTCGCGGGGGCAAAATTTCCACTATACTATTATCCGGCGAAAGTTCGATAAGCTCAAGAATATTCTTTGATACAAGGCTATGCGCAACCTTTACCCCCATATCCTTTTCGGGAAGTATCACCTTGTCCGCACCCACCTTATATAAAACTTTAGAGTGAAGTTCACTTTGCGCTTTGGCTAATACATATTGGACACCTGCTTCCTTTAATAGGAGAGTTACTAAAATACTAGTTTGTATATCTCCACCAATTGAAACAATTGCTACATCGAAATTTCTAATTCCAAGACCATTGAGCAATTTTTCATCTGTCACATCCCCTAAAACAGCATGCGTTACATCTGGTGAAATGCTATTCACACATTCCTCACACTTATCTACTGCAAGAACCTCATAACCCATGCTGCTAAGAGTATTTGCTACACTTGTTCCAAATCTCCCCAATCCTAAAACTGCAAATGATTTTCCTTTCACATTAATCACTCCTATCCAACCATTACTTTTTCTTGCCTATACCGATAGGTATTGTCTTTGTCTTGTGATTTCGCTAGAAAAGCCAAAGCCATTGTTAACACACCTACCCTGCCAATAAACATAGTGACTATTAATGTAATTTTACCTATAAGACCTAAATCGGGTGTAATGCCCATAGAAAGACCAACCGTACCAAAGGCGGAAGCTGATTCGAACAAAGCTTCTACTAATGATACATTTTCAAAAGTTGTCAAAGTTATTGTTGCAAAAGAAACAATAAGCGCACCAAACAAAGTAATGGTGAATGCACGGGTCACAGCTGTATAACTTATCCTTCTTCTAAACATTTCTGTATCTTGTCTACCTTTAATTACAGATATTGCAGTAAACATAAGAACCCCCATAGTAGTAGTCTTAATCCCTCCAGCTGTGGAGCCTGGGGAACCACCAACAAACATGAGAAGTATCGTGATAAAAACTGATGCATTTCTCATACTAGAAAAGTTTATCGTATTAAAACCTGCCGTTCTTGTGGTAACTGATTGAAAAAAAGACATCATGGTTTTATCTTTAACATTCAAGCTCCCGATTGTACCCGTATTGTTGAATTCTATTAAGAAAAACGACACGAAACCAAAAAGTAGCAAAATTCCTGTAATAAATAAAACTAATTTGGAATGAAGATGTAATGCTTTAAAACTTTTTGCTTTATACACATCATCCCATACGGTAAAACCAAGACCACCAATGATTATTAGAACAATCACAACAAGGTTTACAGTTATATCCCCGGAATATGCAGTCAAACTGGTGAATTGGCCATATTGCCCCATAACGTCAAATCCCGCATTACAGAAAGCAGAAATTGCATGAAAAATGCCTTTGTAGATCCCGCTAATAATGCCAAAGTCACGGATGAATCTTAGCGATAGAAATAATACACCAATGCTTTCAAAAATAAGTGTACCAAACAGGACTCTTTTCACTAGTCTTATAACGCCCTGCAAACTATATTGGTTAAGCGACTCAACGATAATCAACCTTTCCTTCAATGAAATCCTTCTTCTTAATATGAAAGAAAAGAGCGTAGCCATTGTCATAAAACCAAGGCCACCAACCTGTATTAATAGAAGTATAACGATTTGACCAAAAAGACTCCAATGTGTATAGGTATCTACAACCACCAAACCCGTTACACAAACAGCTGAAGTCGCAGTAAAAAACGCATTTATAAAGCCGATTCTTTCACAATTTCTAGAAGCTATGGGAAAGCTTAATAAAATGCTACCAATAAGAATAATTACAGCAAATCCAATGACAATAATCTGTGTTGGCTTAATATTGACATTCTTAAATAACACTATTTTTTTCTCTGCAAACATGAAAATCTCCTGTCCCTCCTTTTTTCGAAAGCAAAGCTAGAGTACTATCTCACGAGTTAGCAATAATAATCACAAAAATAGTTACAAAAATAAAATAACTAAGGCCAAATTGCGTATTCCGACTTATCCCGACTGTAATTCCGAAAACATCCGGTCGATTGTCGGGCATCGTCGTTCTACAATCATAAAAGAAAATTTTTCAATAATTCCACACAACTTGAATTTCGCCACACGCAACGAAACCAGGGTATAATCATCCCCGCCGCTTCCAAGAATCGCCAAATCCCCAGCTTTCCTAAATATAGTATTGACAGCGGACAAATTCCAGCCATCAAACATAACCGTCTCCTTTAAATAAATCAATACAATCTGCAACGATTATATACCACACAACTTGCTCGTTTTGGCGATTTGAGCAAATTGAGAAGATTTATTTCATAATAAAAGCAAGGACAACCGCTACAATGATTGCTATTACAAAAAAGCCAAGTGCAAATATAGCTTGTTTTTTGGGATTTTCCATATTCCCTCCTTAAATTTAAAACAAAAGAGGTGGGAAACTTATATAATAAGCTTCCCACCCCAGAAGTTTTTTTCATCTTGAAAGCGAAGATTTCTTCGCCCAACCGTATCGAAATACCTATTCATCTGTAGTAATATAATAACATTAATTTTTTCGTCTGTAAACAGTTTTGAAGAGCGAGCGTGAAATATAGAGCAAATCGGCGTTTTCAAG
>CALCRE010000110.1 GCA_937894465.1 uncultured Clostridia bacterium | reverse complement strand
CTTTACATTTTCATTAAACTCGGGGGATAAAGCGGTGTTAATCGGGGAGGAGGGAAATGGCAAGTCCACTTTATTAAAATTGATATATGATGAAAAGCTTGTGGAGGACTATGTTGAATTTTCCGGGGAAATAATCAAAGGGAATACCCGGTTCGGATACTTGGCACAGGAGTTGCCCGATGAGTTAAAGAAGAAAACAATTTTTGAGTACCTGACTGTTGACCCGTTATTTTACGATTTGACACCGAAGGAGCTTGCGGATATTGCCGGTGCGCTAGGTCTGGAATATGACATGTTTTATTCCGAGCAGATCATGGAAACGTTGTCCGGAGGTGAAAAGGTTAAGCTGCAGTTTGCAAAAATACTAATCAGTGTGCCGGACATTTTGCTTTTGGATGAGCCTTCGAATGATATTGATATCGACACCTTGGAATGGTTGGAGGGGTATATCAATTCATGCGGATTACCTGTACTTTTTGTCTCACATGATGAAACTCTTATAGAACGAACGGCGAATGTCATTATTCATGTTGAATTGGTCAGGCGGAAAACCATGTCTCGATACACCATAGCAAGGATGCCTTATAAACAATATATCGATGAAAGACTTTTAAAGCTTTCCCATCAAGAGCAAATGGCTAAAAAAGAACGAAGCGAATATGATAAACAAATGGAAAAATACCGTAAGATCTATCAAAGGGTTGAACATGAGCAAAATGTGATTAGCCGCGCTGATCCGGGAGGCGGAAGGCTCCTGAAGAAAAAGATGAAGTCGGTGAAATCCATGGGCAGACGCTTTGAAAAAGAATTTGATCAAATGACACAAATACCGGACGTAGAAGAGACGATGATGACCAAATTTAAACCCCATATCAATGTCCCGGTCGGTAAAACTGTTCTCGATTTAGAATTGGATCGAATATGTATCGGGGAAAGATTGTTGGCGGAGAATATTCAGCTACGGGTTATGGGTGGACAGAAAGTGTGCTTCATCGGTAAAAACGGAATAGGGAAAAGCACATTACTCAAGATCATTGTTGATCAATTAAAGGATAGAGAAGATATTAAAGTTGCATATATGCCTCAAAATTACGAGGATTTATTGGATCCTTCATTGACACCGGTAGAGTTCCTTTCTGTCACAGGAACAAAAGAAGAGGTGACAAAGATCAGGACATATTTAGGAAGCATCAAGTACACCTCGGATGAGATGGAGCATGCCATATCCGAAATGTCCGGAGGGCAAAAAGCCAAATTATTATTCACAAAGATGGTTTTGGATGAATGCAATGTTTTAATACTGGACGAACCCACAAGAAATTTTTCGCCTTTGTCCAATCCTGTGATTCGAGATGTCCTAAAATCATATAACGGTGTTATTATCTCCGTATCCCATGACAGAAAGTATATACAGCAAGTTTGCAATGTGGTTTATGAACTGAACGAAACAGGATTATTTCCTATAGAATTCGTTGGTGGAGAATAAGATGTATATAGCAACAAGCTCTCGCTTGCGGTGAGCTTGTTGCGTTGTACTTGTTTGTTGTCATGAATAGGCTACTTGGGTGATGTATGCATTTGCGATACCAATGTAATATTTAGATTCCCTGATAATATGATTGATGACCACCGGTGCTACAGGATTATTTTGCACAGCGGTACTGTTGATCACCATATTGGTTAGAAACTCGACGAAAGCTTGGCTTTTAGCAGCGGTTTGATCGATCAGATTAACGATCGTATCGATTGTTTCTGCATTCATCATATAACAGGTTCGGTTGAGTCTTGAGAAGTATTGTACGATGGTTGCCTCTACTGCGTTAAAGATACCTTGATATTCGATTAATTGTTCAACATATCTTTGTTCTAAATCAGGTACGATCTCTCTAATAACCACAGTATGTTCTGATTCTTGCCGTTTCCAGAATGCAGCTTCTTCCGGAATTCTTATATGATTTTTATCTCCGTAACAAATATGCAACAACTTTTAATTTGATTTTATGTTAACTTTTGATAGCCACTCATAATTTCAATTTAAACTGCAAATGATAATTTTATAGTAATAAAAACATGAAGAAAGGGAGATACCATATGCCAAAAGACAGCCAACCGGATAATAAAAAAGCGCGGGAAATTAAAAGTAAGGGACAAACTCCCATAACACGGGAAAATATGAATCAAAATAAGAGCGCAAAAAAGAAATCCATTAAGAATGACGATGTATAAGAAGGAGCAACATAATTGCTCCTTTTGTTAAAAAAGATCTCATTTTTCGTACTGAAACTAAGATTATTCGTACTATCTAAAAATGTGAATAGTAATAGAATGGTTATGAAAGTAGGGAAGTTATAAGGTATTAATGTGATCTAATCCTAATGATGTATAAAAAGTGAATGAAGGGAGTAATCAAGAATGAAAAAAGTAGTAGCTTTATTTTTAATCTTTGCAATTACCCTGACAATGTTCCCGATCACACATGTGACGGGCACCGGGGAATGGATAGAACCAAGGTCCGATGGTAACTTGTCGTTAGAAGCAGCAAGCTTCTCCAGCCAAGAAGTAAGTGAAAAAACCCTAACCGGAATAACGGTGACCAATCAACCCAAACTTACATATGCCATAGGAGATTCTTTGGACTTGATCGGAGCGCAAGACGATTTCGGTTTATATCTCCAAATGCTGAAGGTGACTTTGAGCTACAGTGATTCATCCACCGTGATGATCGATTATGACCCCATTGACTTTGGTAATATGGGTGTTACCGTGGAGCCTGAACATGGAACTATTCTATCCGCTTTAGATCACGGAAAAACCATCAAGGTGAGCTGCGGCGGGTTTGACGCTTTTTCGAATCCGTTGAGTGTCACTGAGAAACCGGCGGGATCAACATTGAATCCTGCAACCGCTACATATGATAAGAATCTTGCAAACCAAGGTGATGTTAAAGTTGAAATTATATGGGGGAGTCCGTCTTCCATTATCGATGACGTTAAAAAAGGCCAAACCTCCATCGGAAATACGAATTATAACGTATTTACCGAAGACGACCATAAACATTTTCTTTCCATCAGCAAAGATTATTTGGCAACACAGCCCACAGGAGATTTGACTTTGACGGTGTATTTTTCAGAGGGAGACAGCGCTTTGCTGACAATAACCATTGTACAGACTGCTTCTTCTCCTTATTGGCAAGTGGACAGTGCTATGTCGGTAACAGATAAAACGTCTTCGTCTGTCACGTTAAGTTGGACTCCGGCGCAGGATGCTGTGGGTGTAACCGGTTACAAGGTCAATGTATTTAAAGGGACAGAATTGGTTCATACAAATACAGGTACGGACACCGGTTATACGGTTACCGGACTTTTACCCGTTACCACTTATCAATTTGAGGTGCTGGCAAAAAATGCAGCGGAGCTTTGGACAACAACCGGATTAACGGTTACAGATACAACTTTGGAACCTCCTGTTGTCAACAATCCACCTCAGTGGCCTGTTAACAGCAATGTGTCGATATCCGGTAAAACATCCTCAAGCATAACATTAACCTGGACTGCGGCACAGGACGACGTGGGTGTGACCGGATATAAGGTGGATGTATACAAGGAAACGGAGTTGGTCAGTACTGTCTCTAGTACGGAAACCGGTTGCATTATCACCGGATTATTGCCTGATACCACATACAAGTTTGAAGTATCGGCAAAAGATGCAAGCAACCGTTGGACAGCAACGACAATAACGGTTACGGATAGCACTCCGGTTGCAAATACCTCACCGCACTGGCCGGAAGGTAGTGTTGTGTCGGTATCGGAAAAAACATCCGCATCCGTCACATTAAGTTGGACAGCGGCTCAAGATGATGTTGGTGTAACTGGTTATAAGGTGGATGTATACAAAGGGACGGAGTTGGTCAGTACTGTCTCTAGTACGGAAACAGGTTGCATCATCGCCGGTCTTTTACCGGAAACCCAATATAGTTTTAAAGTGGAAGCAGTGGATAAGGAGCTTGCTTGGTCAGCGGAAGGACCTACAGTCACGGTGACAACCAATCCTTTGATTTTACCGGAGATAACAAACATCAAGATTGCGGCTCCCCGTGAAAATGCAAAAGGATCTTTATACATGGGTGACACGGTGAAAATAGTACTGACGGCTAATAAATCCGGTCTTCAATCGCAAGTGATTGTAACATACAGGGAATGGAACGATGAACGCACCATGACAGAGGAAAAGTTGAGAACCGTCCCCCTTGTTGAAACGTCCGCTAATAGCAAAATATATGCTGCGGACTTTAACTTGACGGAGGGTATCAGTTCGATCATTTCTCTTGAGGGGCAATTAGGAAAAGACATCACCAAAAAGGTGACGATGGCTAAATCGGTTGCAGGAAGGTTGAAAGTAGCGGTTATACCGCCTCATGGCCTGAGTGTAGAGGAATTGACAATGTTTAATGCACTGATGGCTGATTCCTATTTGTCAGTGTCAAGTAGAACATTTAGTACAATATCGTGGCAGTACACAGAAAGCTATATGGTGGCGGAAGGCTTGGATCAAGCAACCAATTATATGTTTAGTCATTTTAATTCCGATGATACATTTTTCTCAAATATCATATCCATTAAAGCAGGATTGGAATATGTAATGGAATATACACCTAGGTGCCCGATTCGCATAAAGGTCAAAGTTGTGGATGATACAACCGGGCTACCGATGAAAGGTATCTATGTTGACGGTACCATTTCAAAACAAATCGGATCCTATAGGGTTTCAGGCACAACGAGAGAAGACGGTTTTGCTACAAGATCAGACGGGTACTTTTTCAAAGGCTTATCGGAAGGTTTAAGTCTTGAACTTACAACCTCGGACCGCAATCAATATACCAATATAGCCGATTTGTATGATATTGCGGCAGTCAACACAAGCTTACCTGTCATCGGTGACAAGGAGATAGAAATCCGTTTGAAGAAGGTACCTATTGTAACATTAAAAGGTGTGGTGACGGATTCTACAGGGAACCCATTGGAAAAGGTCACAGTAACCTTTCCGCAAGCTGTAGAAGCGGGAGGGCATGCCATATATGCAACTACACAAACAAATAAACTTGGAGAGTATGAAATGCAGGTTGCAAGGGTAACGGGTGAGATCACATACACTGCTTTCTATTATAACATCCATCAACCTGTGTCTTTGACCGAAGGAGTCAATATCGTCAATATTGAATTTCAACCTTTCTCAGGTACCATTCTTAGAATTTTTGTGGATGTCCAAGATATAAACGGTTTGATCTCTGAAAGGAATGTTAGTTCTCTTATGGCTAATATGTTACGCTTGCAAATTGTTTGGAACGGGGTAAATGTTTATTCATATCCACAAGATGAATTCTACTATGTTGTCAATAGTTCGAAACCGGGAGACATTATAGAAGTAAAGATACTCCATGGACCTACTATATACGGCGGAGGATCCACAACCATTGTGGTGGGTGAAAGCAATTATGAAGAAGTTAGAGTACTTTTAAAACCGTATGGTCGTGTCACAGCCCAAATACAAGACTCAAACGGGAATCCTTTGGTTAAGGGAGAAAAATATTTTTATCTTTATGATTCGGAAACCGGAGACTATGTTTACTGGGGTAACGCAGCGGTCAAAGGCACCGTAACCGGTGCTAATGTTTTATGCATCGTGCCGGAAGCAGGTACATATAAGGCTGTTTTCAGTCAGAAAGCATTCCCGTATAATAATCTTATCTCCTGGAGAAATGATCCTAATTGCGTTATTACGGATCCGTTTCAGGTGGTAGAAGGCCAAGTGACAGACTTGGGTGCTATTGCAATGAGCAACTACAGCACAAGCGGTTACTTCAGACAGCACAGTCGATCTGCATTTACTGCAAGCAGCGGTACGGCATTGCCGGGTTCGACGGTTACGTTAAGGGTTGATTACGATTTTGACAGAAAGGATATTGTCAGCCCGTTTTACTTGGATCTTGTAGCGCAGATTCCACGGGGAACCACACTGGTTCCGGGGTCGGTTGTTCACCGCCAAACTCGAGGAGACTCAGGCTCTGTGGTGCCTGTTGTAGAGGGTGACTTAATAAAAGCGGACATAAAAGAGTGTCAGATATCCGGAGCGACAGGATCATTGACATATCAGGTCATTATAAATGATCCTGTAAGTGAGGGCCGATGTACGGCTAATGCCGAATTAAGATTCAGAGCAGACCGGGAAGACCGGTCAGAATTTATTGGGCATGTTTCGATCGTTCCCAAATTGATTACACTTGATGCACCTTACGATATAACAAGAGTTAAAATGCTCGATCCCGTTAAACTTCGCGGTATCACCATACCCGGTGGAAGAGTAGAATTGTACGATAGAGATGTTAGAATCGGTGAAGCGGTAGCCGGAGTTACCGGAATTTGGAGCGCTTCGGTTATTTTGCCGAACAGAGGAGCACCTATTTACCATTCGTTAGTTGCAAAGACAGTTATAAACGGTGTGGAACATACCGATACAAAAAATGTCCTTGTCGGAATCGAAGGGGTTGAGTTGATCAGGTTTACATTAAGTCAACAAGACAGAAGTTTTACCTTCGACCCAAGGGAAGGAAAACCGGAATTTCTCTTTGTGGTTCATCCTCAAGCCGGTCTATTCGAAATCCGCCTTATGTTTAGTGATATCGATAAGGTTAGTAACGTCATAGTATCAGGGTATTCTGCTGTACGCCAAGGTAACGAATACATTGTACACCTTCCCAACAGAATAACAAAAATATCCATAAAATTTAACGAGGAACAAGTCCAACTCGATGAAGTGTTACGATTTGATCATGGTTTACCTCCGGATTTTATTGTTAATGCCGAAGTGGCTATTGTAGAGGGAACATCGGATGACATCACTGTGGAGTATGGTGATGACGGATATATTGATTCCTTTGAATTGCCTCGAGTTCGATTCACGGCATTGGATGGATATGCAGAAACAAAAATGGATCTGGAAATTGCAGAATTTGATGTTTCCAAAGCTCGAAGTCGCGTCGATTTTGGAAATGGTTTGTACGGTTACGATTTCTCATATACCTATGTAGACGGAAGATATGTCTTACAAGCCTATGTGGACAGACAACTCTTTTCGAGCTCAAATTTAAATCAAGCAGGTGTGCAAAGAGCCTTCCTTGCAGCAGCTTCTAAGGCTGAAACCATCAAATTGGTCATCGATGTTGCAGGTGCAGGAGATTCAATTCTTAATTTATTCGGTGACCTTAAAAAAAGCATGGAAATGACGCAACTGTTGCTGACCTATGAGATGGTCCGCCCGCACATTCAACCGTATTTGCAGGTGTACTACGATGGGCAGATTCGGATGTTAGGCGAACATCTCAAGATGGGAAAAACACTCTCCTTATTAAGCGAAGTGGTATCGGAAGCCGGAAATCTTGTTCCTATCGCCGGTGAGATTACCGTTGGAATCGCTGGATTTATAACCGGTAAAGTACTCGATCACATGTTTGATAAAGAGTACGAGTCGGACTACAATCGACTCATGGCAGAATTTAAAAGAATCCTAGAGGAGCTGGAAAAGGAAGATGAAGAAGAGGAGCAACCGGAAGAGGAATATGAGTATTATTACGAAGATGATGATACGGAATATAATTACCAAGGGGGCTACCCATTGCATAGGCCTAAATACAAGCCGGATACTGGCACATATGAAATACCCAGATCGCTTCCTCCCATCCAGCCGGCATTCATTATGGATCCTAGCGGGTTCGTATATGAAGGAGTGGAGGAAAATCGTGTAGTAGGTGTCACCGCTACGGCGTTGTTCCTTCCGAAAGAGGCCGCGGCCGATGCGGCTGCTGCAAAAGCCTCCGATCAATGGCAAGTGTGGGATGCCCTTCCGTACCTGCAGCAAAATCCGCAAACAACCGACACGGAAGGGAGATATGCATGGGATGTCCCCTTCGGATGGTGGATGGTTCGGTTTGAAAAAGTCGGTTACCAGACTGCCTATAGTGACGCTTTGCCGGTGCCCCCTCCTCAACTGGATATCAATATACCAATGATTCGATTGGAGGCTCCCGCTGTCAGCAAAACGGTATGGGGAAGCGGTGGGCGCTATGTAGATATCTATTTTACAAAATATATGGATATGACTGCCTTTGGTGTGCCAAATGCAGTTCAAATGCAAGACAAAAACGGTAATACAGTCTCCGGCACAATTGTTTCGGTTATTCCGGCAAAGATTGGTGTAAACGATTTGAGTCTGACCAACGCCATCAGGTTTGTTCCGGATACACCGTTAACCGAAGGAGAGGCTTACACACTTACTGTGAAAAAAGAGGTTTGGGATTATGCGGGGTTTTCCATGAATTCCGATTATACGCAAACTCAAGCAGTTCCGATTTCCGTGGTACTAGAGAGTTTGTCCGCTTCTGACATCAATGTCACACCGGGGAAAGATATTACAGCGGAGGTGAAGGGAGCATTGACATTTACGGCTGTTGATCCTGCAAAAACACACTTGCTAGACCAAAGGGTGATATTCGCATCATCGAATACCAGATCCGTAACAGTTTCAAATGACGGAAGTTTGTACTCATTAGAAGAAGGCAGTTCTGTTATTACGGTCACTTCAGTGGAAGACAATACAAAATCTGCTGACTTTACGGTGACAGTGGCATATCCTCCGACTCCGGTTTCCGTTTCCTATTTTGTTGTATTGGATCAGGACGGAAAAGCATTAACCGATTTGAGCATCCACAAGGGAGATACGCATGATTTGGCAATAAAAATATTACCGAAAAACGCCTCAAACAAGAATGTTTCCTACTGGTCGGATAATCCTTCTGTTGTGTCTGTTGACCAAACAGGGCGGGTGCAGGGGCTTTCTGAAGGAGTGGCCACCTTAATTGCCAGAACCCAAGATCAAAACCTTGCTCACACAATCTATGTGAAGGTGTTACCACCAAAACCGGAAGAAAAGGAACCGCCGGCATCCGGAGGCATTGTTATTATTCAACCGGCACCGGTTGCACCCTTTATTCTTCCCTATGCGGATGTAAGGGATCGCGATTGGTTCTTTGATGCTGTGCGATTTATTGCGGAAAAAGGCATTACAAAAGGTGTTTCGGATACGAGGTATGCACCTTTGCAGTATGTTACCAGAGCGGAATTTGTATCCATGCTGTGTCGTGCATTCCAAATCAGTGAAAGAGGTGGAGAGAACTTTGTTGATGCAGGAGCCTTTTGGTATACCGGTTACTTAGCCGCAGCAAAACAATTGAAGTTAGCGCAAGGTACCGGAGGGAATAGGTTCGAACCGGAACGTTTGATTACCCGTGAGGAAATGGCGGTTATGTTATATAACTACTATAAATCCGCGGGTAAGCTTGATGAAACAAAAGGTGCATTACCTTACTCAGACAGCCGCTTGGTGTCTGAATGGGCTCTTGAGGCTTTGCGTTACACCACTGCCAAGGGTTGGTTAAAGGGCAAGAAGAATAATATGTTCGATCCGAAGGGGTATGCCACCAGGGCGGAGCTTGCTCAATTGTTTTACAATGTACTAAAGTAAAGCGGGATAAGAATGGTTCAAAATAAGGCTTTCGAAGTCGTTTTCTGTCTTCGGAAGCCTTATTGCTTCATTCGAATTCAGGGAGTTTACTTGGTGCTAAGCATTCGTATCGCTTCTTCGAGTTCAACATCTTCTCCGTTTGCAATCCGTATTGCATTTTCCAAAGTCATCGGTATTCTTATTGTCGGGCTGACACCACCAACGCCGTAACGGCTATCCAATTGGATTTCTTTATTCACATCAAGTGACTGTCCTGATGGCCATCGGACTGTAATTCCACCCGGCATCGCGGCTTCGGAACCGGATAACCCAAATGATCCGTTTGTTCCGTAAAAGCCCAAAGTATTGCCATTGGAGAGATTTCGGATACCCATTGCAATTCCTTCGCCGGAACTAACACATCTTGTATTAACAAGAGCGATTACGGGGCCGTTGTAACATTGTTGCGCAGGATTGATGTAAAGCGCTTCTGAACCGACTTTACTATCAGCCATTATAATTTCACGCTGTCCGGTACTCGGATTATATGCATTCTGGTATTCATAAAACGTTTTTTCCGAGTAAAACGAACCCAATATATCTGCCGCCATATCGTCCAGCCCACCTAAGTTGTTGCGAAGGTCGAGAATAATTCCTTTTGCGTCGGTGGCTATGGCTTCATCAATAGCCTTGCGCATCAGCTCCAATGTAGACGGCATTTGCCCTGTCAGCTGCAGATCAGCGTCAAATTCACCCCATATTCTGATATAAAAAATACCTTCCTCGATCATTTTCTGTTCCACCATACCTTCCGGCATAGGTTCGGGATTCTCAATTTCAAGTATAGCGTCTTTTAACCGGTCGGAAACAACCGCATCCGGATAACCCTTTTTTAATGATTCTTTCCGGTCATCATAGGCAATCAAAGATATTGTGGGCGGGTTCTGTTCTCCCTCATTTAGATAGACAACATTTACATGCTTGCCGATCGGTGCACGGACAAGGTAATGTTGCTTTTGAAGTACAAGATCCTCTCTTGTCGCTGAAATACTTGTAAAGACGGTCGACACAGCCTCCAAAGCGTCGGTCGCCGGCATGCCGTCCCATTCTAGGAGCTCTGCGCCGGGACGTATTCCGGCCTCCCATGCAGGGCTTGTTTCATCCACCCAAGGAAAGATGATTCTGCCATCATCAAGCATTATGACCGTCATGCCAAAGCCGCCGCCTATGTACCTGTCGTCGACTTCAGTCAGATTACTGGCGCTGACATGCCTGTCCGGAACTTCGTGTAGATAGCTGCGTAAACCGATATAAAATGCCTCAAAGTTGTTTTCCTGCTGTGCCTTAGCAATCGTTGGACTGTATTCACTGTAAAGGTAATCCCAATCGATTTCCTTCCACTGTGTAAATGCATACTCTCTTGATATTCTGCTATGCAATTTATCAAAAGCCTCTGTCCAAGTAAGATTACTATAGTCGCTTTTCAGACCGGATTTCTGTGTAAACATACTTGAAAATAACAGGATAACAGCTATTATTAGAGCAGCAGCCAACAATACTATAAGAAACACTCTTTTTCTCTCTTTAGATAATATGTGTGACATGTTTTTTTGCTCCTTTCTCATCTTTATATAAAACATCAGATAAAAAGTGCCATGTTTTGGCCTCCAAGTTTGTCCAACATTTTCCTATCATAGAATAAAAGCACGAATATTTCAAGATTAGTTCGTAAATTCATGGAGTGAATGTATTTGTGGTTCGGAATCCAAGAAAAAACGGCATAGCAGGTATTTAAACCGACTATGCCGACTTTTAAAGGGTAGTAAGTCCCCTACGAACCTCCTTTGAACAGGAGGTTTTGTATTTTAATTTTAAATATTAATCGTATCTCTACCTATTGTGTATTAGTATAATGGAGCTTTGATTTTATATTTGTCCCCCGGGCTATACTTTTCATATTCATCCAGGTTGAATACTTCATCGATCAATTTTTGCATTCCTGCAGCATACAATGAATCAATGTATTGTGTCCATTCCGTGTTGAAGTTAGCAATCTCACCGTTCAATGCACGGTTTTTAAAGTCATTGATAATTGGATTCATTTGTGGACTTAATTCAGCGTTCAAATCAGTATATTTTTTGAATAATTCATCTCCCATATATATTTGCGATATGAACTTTTCAGGTATTAATGCATATTTTTCATATAGGTCATTTGCGTACATGAAAGCGGGTACTGACCAGTAACCGTCCTCTACAGCTGCATCGATTTCACGTTGAGCGGTGGGCCATTGCATTAACCAGCAGGTAAAGGGTCTTACGTTGCCTCTGTATTTTACTTCTAAATCAGCCTGTGGTGTAATAAGCATTGTGCTCTTATAGGGTTCTCCGGCCCATTTCCAATGAATGCCTTCGATTCCTTGATTGTATCTGTAGAAGATGTCTTCGCTGGTATAAATCATATATTGAAGCATTCTCAAGATTCTCTCAAGTTTTGCATCATCAACTTGCAGACCGATCATTTCGGTACGGTTTAATCCTACACCGAATGTATCGATGCTGTAAGCTGCGTCAACTAATGTTCCGTCAGGTCCTCTAAACATCGGTCCCATGACAAAACGAGCTTCAGGATCAAGTCCTAATAAAATGTTCTGAGGCGGATAGTTTCTGTAGATGTCATTGGTTAATTGTAAGTAACCGTCTCTATGACCTGAAAACACACCCATTTTGTTGGTTGCGCTAAGTTGTTGATATTCCGCTACCCAGCCTGCTTCTCCCGGAAGTTTGCGCATGTAACCTTTATTTAATGAATCGGAAATCCAAGCTAAGTAATCTCTGTAAGGAGTATATGCTGTCTTAGGAACAACGTTTCCTGTAACAGGATCTTTATAAAGATAGGTTGCAAGATGTGATACTCCGAACAAACCTTCTTGAGTCATGTTTGTCCAAGCGGATTCCGGTAAATACATCATACCGTAAGTGTCATCTTCGCCGTTTCCATCAGGGTCTTCTTCAGTAAATTTTTTCAAAATGTCATTGTATTCTTCGAATGTGAAGTTACCTTCCCCGACGAAAAGATTATCATTAAGATGCTCATAACCTTCCGTAGCAATTTTAACTTGCTTGAATTCGTCCAAGTTCAATTCGTAACCTACGGCTTCCAACCAATCCAAATTAATAATGGTTGTATCATAGAAGTATTGAGCAGAAGCAAAACCTACGTGGGTAATACCTAAATACTCATCCGTTGTATCCGGAGCTAAATTGTACTTGAAACCAATAGGCATCATTTCAAGTAGTCCGTAATAACCGGGAAGATATTCTCTAAAGAAACTCAAAGGAATCGTACGAGTCAAACCTTCTTTATGCATGTCAACCGGTTGTCTCGGTCCTCCGGGCATAAACATAAAATCAGGGATATCTCCTGCAGCAACAAGAGCAGCCATTCCTTCTTTATCATTCAAAGTGTTAACGCCGGCCTAATTTGTCAGTGGTTAACGAAGAAGATGTCACAACTA